>JADDOW010000106.1 GCA_016782225.1 Nitrososphaeraceae archaeon | reverse complement strand
AAATAGGACATCTTCGAGCTATAGGCTTGTCGTTAAGTTAACAGAGCCCAACATTTAGCACAAGATCCTTATCAATAACTAAACCAACGAATTTTTTATTATCTACAACAGGAAGTCCGGTTTTTCCAGTGTTTATAATATAATTAATACAAAGTTGTAAATCATCAGTAAGCTTTAAGATATGAGCATCATTTGATAAAAAATGTTTGATTTTTGATGTGGACCGAAAATTGATATTAATAAAATCTTTATAATAAATCATCCACCATATTTGTTATCTAAATCAACAACCGGAATTTGTTTAATGGAATGAGTATGCATTAAACTAATAGCCTTTGGCACAGAATCTTCCACTGAAAGAGTAGGAACTTCTTTTCGTATCAAGTTTAACATATTAATCAATAAAACAAGTATTTTATAACTTAAAATCCTTTTGTAACTTATAAAGCACTATGAAAAAATCCTTCGCAGTAATAATTGGAATTTTAATAATAATGATAAGTATAATAACAATAATAAATTCTCCCTCGGATACTACAATATTACTACCGACCCCATTTACTGAAAAAAACGAATCAGCGATAAAGAGGATAGCAGATAACCTGGATTTCCCTACAAGCATAGGTATTTTACCTGATGGTAGAATTATGATATCAGAACAAAAAGGAAATATAATATTTCTTAACAATAATGGAACTGCATTAAACAAATACAAACTAGATGATAATTATTTTAATGAAGGTGCTGGACTACTGGGTTTAACCATACATCCAAAATTTCATGAGAATAATTTTCTTTATGTTTATTATACATATAAAAGCGGTGAAAAAATATACAATAAGATATTGAGGTTGCAGGAAAGAAACAGCACTATAGTTAGTGAAAAAATAATGATGGATAAAATCCCAGCTTCTCAATTGCATAATGGGGGAGCTTTAAAATTTGGTCCCGACGCAAAATTATATGCTGCGGTTGGGGATAACACAGTCTCGGAGTCATCCCAGAATCTTTCCAGTCTAGGAGGCAAAATTCATAGGATCAATGATGATGGAACAATTCCTCAAGACAATCCATTTAAAAATTCCACAGTTTATTCGTATGGACATAGGAATGTTGTTGGTTTAGCATGGGATTTTGATAACAAGGTGCTATATGCAAGCGAAGCCGGAAGGATAGGAAATGACGAGATCAATATAATCAAACCAGGTGGGAATTACGGATGGCCGATTGAAGAATGTGGAAATTTGGAACAAAACCAACCACTAGAACCAGAATTCTGTTTCACGCCCTCAATTTATCCCGCTGGCATGGTAATAAGTAATTCTACAAAACTCGGCTACGAGGATAAACTAATAGTCTCCACATTAAAAAGCCAGCATTTAAGAATAATTGATCCTAATTCAAAAGATCAATCAACAATATTAACAGGATTCGGAAAATTAAAAGATGTGACAGAAGATAAAGGAGGTTCTCTATATATAATAACAGGTAACAAAGATTTTTTTCAAAATTCAGGTTCAGATAAACTTTTAAAAATAATTAAAAATGAATAATACAACCCATAAAAAATTTAGAGATATGACTCTTGAAGAAAGACTAGAGCATATCAAAAATAAAACAAAACTTGAAGATAAAGAAATTGCTTTATTTAATAATACTTCAATATTTGGCTTTGACGAGGTAAATAAAATGATAGAAAATGCAATTGGAATTTTTCAAATACCTTTAGGAATTGCAGACAATTTTGTAATCAACGATAAAGAATATTTGATCCCAATGGCAACAGAAGAACCTTCGGTCATAGCAGCAGCAAGCAATGCTGCAAAAATAGTTAAGGAGACAGGAGGTTTTAAAGCTAAAGCAGACAAATCAATAATGATAGGACAGATTCAGTTAGTCTCTTTTAACGACAATGATATAGCAAACACAAATAAAGTAATAGAAAAAATCACAAAAAATAAGCTTGAATTAATAAAAATAGCAAACACTAAAAGTAAATTTGCCAGATGTATGGATATCCAGATAAAACGGATCGATGATGAAAGCATTAATCACCTTGGGCAAATGATAATAATAGAACTTTTAATCGATACAAAAGACGCCATGGGAGCAAACGTTGTAAATACCATGTGTGAATCAATTGCCCCAAAAATAGAATCATTAACAGAAGGCCAAGTAATACTGAAAATATTATCAAATTATGCAACAAACCGTTTGGTAAGATGTAAAGGGGTTTTTCCAAAAGCACTAATTGGAGGAGACAAAGTTCTAAGAAGAATTTTATTTGCCTATGCTTTTGCTTATTCTGATATTTATAGAGCAGTTACCCACAACAAGGGAATTATGAATGGAATTGATAGCGTAGCGATAGCTACAGGACAGGATCTCAGAGCTATCGAATCGGGATGCCATGCATATGCTTGTAAAGATGGTCAATACAGGTCATTAACTAAATGGTATGAAAATTCAAACGGAGATTTGGTAGGTGAAATGGAAATACCCCTAGCCGTTGGAGTAATTGGAGGAATTACAAACATACATCCACTTGTTAAGGCATGTCTAAAAATACTCGGTATTGCAAGTTCACAGGAACTTGCAATGATAATAGCTGCGGTAGGACTGGCACAGAACTTTTCAGCAATTAGAGCACTATCAGATGAAGGGATTCAAAAGGGACATATGAAACTCCATTCAAAAAATATTGCAAAAATGGCAGGAGCTTTGGATGATCAAATAGAAGATATTTCTCAGCAAATGATAAATGAGGCAAATATATCGGTGTCAAGAGCTAAAGACATTATTGAGACCATCAATAAAACAAATAAACAACATAATAATTAGTATAATAAATATAGGTAGCAAATATGGGTATTGTAAAGTTTGTAGTTCCCAAAGGCAGTATAGAAGAGGCAACATTTAAAATCATAGAACAAGCCTGGCAAGGAACTGTTAGCGGAAGAGGCAGAATATACAGGGTCAAAATCTCTGATCCGGATATAGATGTCAAAATTTTAAGGCCACAAGAGATTCCTACATATGTACAAGAAAAGTTTTATGATGTTGGAATAACAGGTAAAGATTGGATAAAGGAAACAGATGCAGATATCAAAGTATTGCTGGATTTAGAATACGGTAAAGTTAAGCAGGTTATTGCAATTCCAGAGTCTTTTGAGTTTAACAGCCTTGACGATATGATAGCATATTTTGCAGAGAATAATAAAATATTACGATTTTCGACAGAGTATCTTAAATCAGCCTCTAAATATATAAAATCAAAACAAAGTTATAAAAAACACTTTGGAGAATTAGAGCCTACAATTATAACCCCATGGTTTAGAATAGGAAATAATAAAAATGTAGAAATATTTTTATCATTTGGCGCTACGGAGGCCAAACCTCCAGAAGATGTAGAGGCAATTTTTGACATTACAGAAACAGGTACCACATTAATTCAAAATAACTTAAAGATCATAGACCAAGTAATGGAATCCACCGCAGTATTCATTGCAAATAAAGACTCATTAAAAGATCCTATCAAAAAGGAGAAGATATACGACATGATTGTGCTATTAAAAGGAGTGGTAGAAGCAAGAAAAAAATTGCACATATTTGTAAATGTGAATAAAGAAAATTTGGATGAGCTATTAAAGATTCTTCCATCTTTAAAAGGTCCAACAGTAAGTAATCTAAGTAAAGACGGATGGTATGGTGTCAATACAATAATAAATAAACAGGACTACATAAGACTGATTCCAAACATTAGAAAAATTGCACAAGGTTTAGTCACATTAGAACCGAGTCAAATTTTATCATTAGATAATATCATCATAGATGACGATAAAATTGATTAAAATCATCAATGTTCAAGATCCAATAAATGATGCTAATGAATTAAGAGAAAAATCATGGAATAAAGATCTAGCAACACCTACAAAAAACACAATAGCAATTATCGATGAGATCAAAAAAGGCGGAGACGAGGCATTATTGAGATGTGTTGAGAAATTTGATAATGCAAAAATAGATTCTTTTGTTGTTACAAAAAAAGAGATAAAAGAAGCATATGAAAACGTAACCTCTAATCAGATAGACACTATAAAATACATGAAATCAAAACTAGAGGTAAGCGAGCAAGCAATAAAAAACAATCTTAAAGATATTAATGTAGGTTCAGACAACATTAGAATAAATAAAAAAGTAATACCAATCTCAAGAATAGGTTGTTATATACCTGGCGGAAAAGCCAGATATCCTAGCACAGTTATAATGTGTGCAATACCAGCAAAAGTGGCAGGAGTTAAACAAATAGTAGCCATATCACCGCCCATGAAAAATGGAAAGATAGACCCATTTACCTTGGTTGCCGCAGACATTTGTGGAGTTAATGAATTTTATAAGATTGGTGGAGCTCATGGAATTGCAGCATTGGCATATGGCACAAAAACCATCAAAAAGGTAGACAAAATTGTGGGTCCTGGAGGTTTGTATGTTTCAGTAGCCAAATCAATAATATCAAAAGACATAGCAATCGATATGCTAGCAGGGCCAACAGAACTATTGATTTACGCAAATGAAAAAGACGATCCACGAATTGTTGCACTAGATTTAATATCTCAAGCAGAACACAGTGAAGATACTGTATGTGGAGTAGTTACAAATTCAAATTCGGCCGCAAAAAAAATAATTGAAGAAATAGGTAAAATTATTAATTTTGGCAATATTGATAGAAAAGACATAGTAGAAAAAAGCTTAGACAAAAATGGTTTTATTGCAATATGCGATAAAGATGAAAAAGTCATAGAATTTATAAATGAATTTGCGCCTGAGCATCTTGAAATACTAGACAATAATGAAAGAAATATTATAAAAGAAATAGACAATGCAGGATTAATATTAATAGGAAATTATACCCCATCATCAATAAGCGATTATTGTTTGGGTTCTAATCATGTGCTTCCAACATATAAATTTGCAAAGTCTAGATCATCACTATCTGTTTTAGACTTTATCAAAATAGTTAACACTGTAGAGATAGAAAAGCAAACACTCGAAAAAATTTCGCCAATATTGAAAGAAATAACTTTGATGGAGGGACTATCAAATCATTATGAAGCAGCATATGGAAGGATACAATAATGGAGTGGATAAGCAAAGAATTATCACATATAAAAAACCACAGGCCCTACAAAAGACCTGAAAGATTACAAGATTACTACAAGTTAGATTCCAATGAAAATATGGTATTAGAGAAAAAATTCGTAAAGGCAATATCACTAAAATCACTCTATGATAATGATCTTAGAGAATATCCTTTAGAACATTTTGATTTATTGTTTAAAAAGATATCAAAATATGCTAATACAAATACAAAAAATGTTGGTATAGGAAGTGGTTCTGATCAGATAATGGATTTATTATTATCGACTATTTGCAAGGGGAAAACCGCTATTACAATTAATCCAACTTTTTCCTATTTCATAGACCGGTGCAATATGCACAAAATACCTACCAATATAGTAAATCTATCAGATTTGGATAATTCCCTAGATTTTGAGTTTTTTATTGAGGAATCTAAAAATAACGATATAATATATATTGCATCTCCTAACAACCCTACAAGCAACCAGTTTAAAAATGAAGACATAACCAATTTGATTGAAGTTTCAAAGGACAAGCTAATAATCATAGATGAAGCATATGTTGAATTTTCAGGCTATTCATTATCAAATATGGTAAACAAATACAACAATCTGATAATAATGAGAACCTTTTCAAAAGCATTTGGGTTAGCTGGTGCGAGAATTGGTTATATCGTTGCCAATGAAGAGATTATTGATATTTTTAATCAATATATACAACTGCCATATCCATTAAGTAGTTTTTCTATGCAATTAGCAATAGAAGCGATAGAAAACATTGAGGTAATTAAAAAGAGTATAGAAACAATAAAGCAAGAAAGAAGTAAAATATATAATAAATTAAGTCAAATAAAAGAAATCAAAATATATGATTCTGATGCTAATTTCTTTTTCTTTCAAGCATTCAATCATTTTAACAAAATAAAAGAGCGATTGACTAATGAGAAAATATTAATTAAATATTTTGGCAACGTAGGGAATTATAAAGGAGCAATACGTGCAACAATAGGAACTGAGTGGATGAATGACAGATTAATATCCCTGCTAGAAGAATCAAAGTAATTTAAGACCTTAATAATTTATTTTTTGGGAATCATCAAAATCAAATTTATTTATTTATCTATCTGATGCAACATCATCATTATCATCTTTGGCATTAACAATTAATCTAGTTTGAGTAGTATCTACATTATCATTAGAAACATAAGTGTCCAATATCCTTCTGATTTTTTCAGCCCTCATATTACCTAATCCTGGAATCCTCGCAAGCTCTGCCATTGATGCGTTTAATACATTTTTAGGAGAATGGAACTTTTCCAATAGTCGGGTAGCTAATTTTGTTCCTATTCCAGGTAATGAAGTAAGAACATACAATTGTTGAATGTAAAATGGATTAGATTTCTTTATTTTTTTTAAAAGAGGACCATCATTTCTACCCTTTATGCGGTTAGATGCTAAACTTATCAATAACTCTGCTGTATAATATATTGAGGGAGTATACAAAATCGGTATTCGAAAATCAAGTGCTATTTTTATTAGAGTATCGTATGCCACACGTATTTTATCTACAATTAATTTCGAATTAGGATCCATCTTTTCTGCATTATTCAAATCTATAATATTGCCCTCTATAATTATAAGAGGTTTTGAATAATGGTTAATTAGATCTGAACATTGTACAAAAAGGCGTCCATCATAAACAGAACTTATCAAATCATAAATTGTTTTTCTTTCAATTACAGTCTCAGAAGACACTATATAGTCCCCAACGGGTAACTGCTTGTAATCAACAAAAATTCCCATAGTCTTAAGCAAATTGGGAACCTGACTATTTTTCTCTCTTTCATCAGCAACAATACGAATAGTCAATGCTAAACAAAAAACAAATAATCCTAATTAAGATTAAGGAAAAAATTAAGATTGGGCCTAAAACAAATATTGGCTATATAAATTATTTTGGCAGGTTAAATGTATTATTAGAAGACGAAGGTGACCCTGATTGCGACATTTGCACCATTTGATTGATTTTACTTTCCACTTCCTTTAAATTTTCTTTAACCCTTGATTCCTGTTTTCCCAAAACTACAACCCTAGTTTTAGATAACTCTTTTTTTTCTTCTAAATCTTTTATTAACCCATCACGGTTAGATTTTACTAATAATGGGCCAGCAAGTTTATAGACGGCATCGTCAGATGTAGTTTTCTTTAGTTCCTCTAAAGCTCTTTCGGTTTCAACATTCTCAATTTCTACTTGTTGTTTTTGCATCATTATTGCCTGGAGGTTTTGTTGTAACTGTTGCAGTCTAGCAAGTTGTTCTTTCAGCCATGGTGGTAGCTCTTGTTCGCTCATTGTATATACAAAGTATTAACTAAATACTAAGATAAAAATTGTTACGATAGAATCAATAATTGATAAAGACAGTCCTATAAACAAGGTCTATTAACCTTAAAATGGATAAAGCAGAGGCACGAAATTTAGATGGATCATCACTTGTTATACTTATAACAATATTGCCACCCATCATTACAATATTTACAGTGGTATCAAAACCCGGAGAAGAACAAAGATCGCCTTTTAAGGCAACATAAATAGCATTTAATAATTTTTTAACTATATTCTGATTTTCAGCCGAGTTGTTTTCTATACATATATTGAAGGCATCATATTTGTCGTGGAAAAAAATACAGAAATTAGCCTTGTAGCTTTCCAAGGTTAATATCGTATGCTCCTCCTGCTACTTTATATTCACATTTGTTGCATTTCCAAATCCCAATTGCCAGTCTTCGAAATTTTAATGAGGTACAGCTAGGGCATCTTCTTTTTTGTTTCAAGGTTCTATAGACTTTACCGTATCTTTTTCTTACTGTAGCACCAAATTTTACACCAAGACCTTTTAATGCGGTAGAACTTTTTCTTCTATTAGCCAGTTTCATTCAACCCCTTTATTGTAGAGCGTATTTCCTCTCCTTTAATTCTTGCTATTTCAACAGATCGAAGAATTTGGTTTATTGTAAATGGGCCAGTATAACCTTTTTGAGCAGCAACTAAATTTCCATCTGATTCGGAAGTAATGGTTAATCGTGCATCCATACATGCTTCTTCCTCCATAGTTGGATCAAGTAAAACCGAATCACCTATTTTAACAGCTGTCACTGAAATAGGAATAGTTGTTATTGGTGGAGGCATAATGTTACCCGTATCTACAACCTTGTCATTTTGAACTTCAAAAATGGGTAGATTACATGTTAACAAAGCAGCAACTACAGCATAAGAGGTGGCATCCAGCAAATTACCATCGCTATTAATAATGCTACAATCAACAAAAATAGTATAGACTATCTTTCCTGGAATCAAGGCCAATTTATCTAGATCAAGCATTTTAGATTCTCTTACACCTCTATCAACAACCCTAGATAGCTCTATTGCTTCCTCATCAGGAGGCCCAGGCTCTACATGGGAAGAGGCAGTAGGCAAAACTTCTGCTGACATTATCAATGCGCCCTTATTTTCCAACCCTTCAAATGGCTCTCCTGTTTCTACCTTAACACCAGCCAAGACTTCTGTATTACCTAATTTTACTTTTGCAGAACCATTAGCTTTGTCGATAATGCCAACTTCGATTTCGAAATTTCTATAAGATTCGAAATTGCGACCATCTAACCTTTTTCCTCTAGACAAAGATTCTAGCATTTGTTGTTTACGTAGTTGCTCAACTATTATTGTAGAACGTTTTGAAGAACTCATATTTCTTCCTTCAACTCCGTTTCATTACCAAAATATTTTTTCATAAGTGCTTCTTTCTGTATTTCATACACTAATTTACATCCATCAATCGCCTTATTCAAACATTCACTAAATTGACTTGAAGATAATTTTCCATCAAGTTGAAGCAAAGTGATTTGTTCCATATTAGATAAATATGCAACTGGCATATCCGCGTCACCCTCTTTATCTTCCAAGTCATTAATATCTAATACGATTTTATCACCTAAACGACCGGCTGCGCATGCAGATACTAAATCACGCATATTGATTCCTGCATCGGCTAATGCTACAGATGCAGCAGCAATACCCGCACATCTTGATCCACCGTCTGCTTGCAAAACCTCTACAAATACATCAATAACTGCGCGTGGATAATCGCTCAATATCAATGATGGCTCCAAAGACTCACGTATTACCTTGGATATCTCCACCTCTCTTCTAGATGGAGCAGGATTTTTTCGAGTATCTGTTGAAAAAGGAGACATATGATATCTACATCTTAATACACACCGATCTGGGAGGGCCATATGTTTTGGATGAACTTCTCGCGGTCCATAAACAGCAACAATTATTTTATTCTTACCAAATTCTATAAAAGCCGATCCGTCAGCATTCTTAACTACACCTACAGTAATCTTGATTTGTCTTAGATCATCAATTCCCCGATTATCAGATCGCCTTCCGTTTTCATCTATTAATTTTAATTCGCTCAATTTTTATGCATCCTCATTTTCTAATTCTTGTTTTTGTTCTTTTTGATCAATGTTATTCAAACTGTCAGAAAGGTTATTTTCTGATTTCTCGTTATTGTTTCTTATAGCAGATGTAGATGGATTTTGTGGCTCTGGCTGCGGCTGTTGTTGTTGTGCATTTGCAGCCTGCTCAGGGGTGGATGAAACTGCACTGGCAGGGCTTTGTGGCTCTGGCTGCTGCTGCGGATGCTGCTGTTGTTGTTGTTGTTGTTGTTGTGCATTTGCAGCCTGCTCAGGGGTGGATGAAACTGCACTGGCAGGGCTTTGTGGCTCTGGCTGCTGCTGCGGATGCTGCTGTTGTTGTTGTTGTTGTTGTTGTGCATTTGCAGCCTGCTCAGGGGTGGATGAAACTGCACTGCCACCATTATAAGAGACAGTCGTATTCTTAGATTGATCTTCTTCTATTGGATCATGTACATTTAATAATGTTTTAACTTTTTGAGTAAGATTACTAGTGTGAGATTCTTCCTCTACCATTTTAATGGCCTTGACCGCCAAACTTAAGCCATCAACATCTCTTCCAGTAACAACCACAATACCATTCTGACCTATTATTACTCTAGTTTGTGTTGCTTGTTCTATAGTTTGAATCATAGAACCACGTTTTCCAATCAGTCGTGGAACACGAGTTGGAGAAATTTTTATAAATTCGCCATAAGGAATTTTTCCCAGATCTTTATCCTGAACTGTCAGCATTGGATCTCGTGTTCGATCGAAAGAGACAATTCTGGCAATAATCAAGTCCCCAATACTCAATTGCCTTCCCATATCATCTCTTGCAGGCGAAAAATCTCTTCCAAATACATCCTGGGCTGGAAGATGGGCAAAAAAACATGAATTAATATCCACATCCCAAGACAAAGAAGAACGATCAATAACTTTTCCTATTACCAAGTCATTTACTCGTGGAATATACACTCCCGATAAAGGTATGACTTTTACACCATCTTTGCCCGCCTCAGCAATTCCAACTCTTGTAGAAATCAAATAATTACCACTCCTGACAACATTCATCAAAGGTTTATAGTCACCTTCTACAATTTTATCCCCGGGTATAACATATCTTTTCTTAATTTCTTGCATATTAAAAATTTACAACCTCCAATAACTTAAGATATCCATAATGTAATGATTTCATATTTATATATCCAATTATCTAAAAATTGTTCTATAATATAATCTGTAAGTCCATTACTCTCTAACTTGGGCTGAACCTTTTGTTAATGAGCCTATACGATCAAGAAAAGTTCCCTTCATACCAGCATTTATTTCTATTCTTACTTTTAATGATCCATCAGAAAGCCATTCCTCAGAATTCAAATATCCAGACGATTTAATAAAACTGTAACTATTTGATGAATACGACTTTGGAATGGTAATGGTTAATTGCACTGTTTCAGACGCTAGTGGAAGAATTTTTCTAAGAGAGTCAACAACTGATTTTACTTGGTCCTCTGGCTTTTTAAAAGGATCGATAGTGACTCTAATATCTTCTAGAGCGTTCTCAATTCTTTGAATTGGATGTGGCAGCTTGGTTTTTGGATCTACAAAGTTTTTATTTATGTACTGAATTATTTGTTTTCTCTTCTCTTCAACCATTTTTCTCCTTTGGTCGGTAGTCAGATTTAATTCGCCTTTAGATAAAATTTGATTTATAATCTCATTGGAATTGGTTGTCTTAAAATGCTTATTTAGTTTATCCGCACTTACTCTTGAACCTTTATTAGCATCAGAATAAATCTCATCCGAAATCAAAATTGAGGAAAGATCATTTCTTTTGCCTAATTTATATTCGAGCGCAAGATCAGGTTTTACCAATATTTCAAATTTATCGCTACCTACAATTAATTTAACAGTAGTAACCTTGGAATCAGCCATATAATATTAAAAAATTATTTGTTATATATTAATATAATAATAATTGCATTAATCCATTACATTTTAATATGTAAGGGACTAAAATCTTTTGATTTGATCTCAATAGATTTAAAGGTTATTGAGAAACAAGACGAAAAAATAACCATTAAATTTAACAATGTCCCGCGTCAATATATAAACGCATTAAGACGATTATCAATAAGTGAAGTACCTACTTTTGCTATTGATGATGTAGTTATTTTGGAAAACTCATCAGTTATGCATGATGAAGCTGTTGCACACAGATTGGGGCTTATTCCATTAAGAACAGACCTAAAAAAATTTTCCTTGCCTAATGAATGTAACTGCAACAGCACACTGGGATGTACAAACTGTAGGGTATTATTACAACTTAATGCAGAGGCTACAGATAAAACTAAAACTATTACCACAGCTGAACTAATATCAGAGGATGATTTTGTAAAACCAGTTAGTCAAGACATTCCCATAATAACGTTAGCCCCCAGCCAAAAAATAAAATTTGAAGCATACGCAAGGTTAGGCTTAGGCAAAGATCATGCAAAATGGCAGCCAGCTACAATATCCGTAGTGAAATACGGCGAAAATGAAAATGAAATATATCTGACTATTGAATCTAACGGAGCATTAACTGCCGAAGAGATAATAATAGCTGCGGCAGAAAAACTCAATGCTAACATCAAAAATTTTGGTGAAACCATAAGTTCTATTATAGAACTCTAGCCAATGTCTAGGTAAATTTATTTGGTACTGTATACAATTTTAAGTAGAACAGCATATAATGTTTAACGATACTTTAATAGATAATACAATATGGACGCTACGTAAAGCATTCAAAAATAACAAGGCGCAAATCTGGAAAGCCTTAGAAAAAGAATTCTCAAAATCCCGATCAAATAGAAGACGGGTTAATATTCAAAAATTAAATAAAGTTACAAATAATGGAGACATAGTAATTGTCCCAGGTAAAATTTTAGGGAATGGAACTTTGGGGCACAAATTAACAGTCTATGCATATTCATTTTCAGAAACGGCGTTAAATAAATTAAATTCATCAGGTAATGAAGTAATCTCATTACAATCATTAATAAGTAAATATCCAGACGGTAAAGGTGTAAAAATAATTGGGTAATAAAGAACAAGATCAGCAGCAGCAGACAAATCCTCAGCAAAATAAACTTATAGTGGTTGATGGTACAAATTGCATCTCTGGAAGACTATGTTCCAAAGTTTCAAAGTTATTGCTCCAGGGAAACAGGGTTTCAGTTGTTAATTCAGAAAAGGTTATGGTATCTGGTAACAAATACGAAGTTATTGAAAGCTACAAAGACAAGTTGGAAGTGTCATCAGTAACCAATCCCATTCACGGGCCATTTCACCCTAGGAGGCCAGATACAATAATAACAAAGATGATCAGGGGAATGGTTCCTAAAAGAAAACCTAGCGGTATGCAAGCCTTTAAAAGATTAAGAGTTTATATAGGAATCCCTGATGAACTGAAAAATTCAACGATGCAGACATTTGATGATGCAAAAATCACCAAACAACAATCATTTTATATATCAATGGGTGATGTAGCAAAACAGATAGGTTGGAAAGGAGTGGTATAATAACATGAACAGTAGTGCAAACAAAATTGATCTTTACCCAGGACAAAGGAAAACATGTAGGGCCGTAGCTACAATAGTTAAAGGCAACGGCAAAATAAGAGTAAACAACATACCAGCAGAGGTAATTGAGCCTGAAATTGCAAAAGAGTTAATTTTAACTCCTGCACATTTGATCGGCGATTTAAGAGACAGAGTGGACGTTAGTGTGCGTGTAAATGGAGGAGGATTCATGGGCCAAGCATTTGCTAGTGCAGTAGCTATATCGCGTGCGTTTACAGGAGAAACAAAGGGATCCAAAGAACCAAAAGAACATCCATTTACAAAAAGTGTAAGAGAAGAAATAAAAAGTAAAATTATAGAATTTGACAGGCATTTGTTAGCAGGAGATCCAAGGCAAACTGAATCAAAGAAATTCGGCGGTCCAGGTGCAAGAAGAAGAAAACAGAAATCGTATCGTTAATTTTTACTTTTTATTTTATAGTTAATTTGAAATTCAAATGTCGCATAATGGCATAGACATAGATCAATACATACTGTTGATTCTTTATCCAAGTATTGCATTTTTTATAATAGGGTTTATTACAAAAAAAAAGAATATTAGAAAATCAATAACATATATTATACAATCCATAATATGCTTCATCTTTTCAAGTACGTATTATATTTTTGTACCGCATGGAGGAGCACAAGGACTTTCGTTGATACTAGGATTATTCGGAATTTTACTTTTAATACTGGCCAGAAAAGAAAAAATTAAACCAGCAGAAGAAGAAAACGAAGAAGAAAAAGATGAAAACAAACAGAGGAATAGCAGTAGCAGTAGCAGTAATAGTGGATGAAATGAAATTTAGTTTCTTAAACTAATGTTTTCGCCAAAATCAAGGATATGCAACTAACATCCAAATTCAAAATCAAAGAAATAAAAAACATAATTAAATTTTTTAATGATAACAATGTAGGAAGAATATCCACAATAGACAGGGATGGATTCCCACAAGTAATCCCGATGAATTTTGTTTTCGCAAATAATTTTACAAATAATAATGATAAAACTTTAGACTTTCAAAAAGGTAAAAATAAAGAAATTGGGGAAAAAGATATTAAAATTTTCAATAGCAGCTTTCACCATGTGATTTATATGCATTCTCATAGTAGAGGTGAAAAAATAGACAATCTAAAAAGAAATCCAAAGGTGGGTTTTGAGGTCGACAAAGAAATTTGTTTTTTACCATCGTATTACTTTCATCCAACTGATGCATCATTTGCAGATACACTATACATTAGCATAGTAGTGAAGGGAAAAGCGTCTATTGTAACAGACAACAATGAAAAAGCATTTGCAATGAACTCGATGATGAATAAATATCAAATGGAAGGAAAATACACGCCACTAACCAAAGAGATGAGATCCATACAATACCTTACTGTGCTGAGAATAGATCCAGAAAGCATAAATGGAAAGTACAAAATCGGACAACAATGGTCAACCAAGTATAGAGCAGATATTGCCAAAAAAATTATTGAAAGGGAAGGGACAGCAAGAGCTAAAGAAATTCTCGAATATATGAAAATAAAGACACTGTCAAATGGTGAGATAGATATAACAACAGACCCAATAACAATGTGACAACATAACAAAAAACCAGGAAAAGAAAAAACCTTAATTTAATACAAATAACAATAATGATAGGAAAAAGGGTTAGAGAATTATATATAAATCATTATATTATTGGTCAAGTGGAAGATGGGTATTTTTTTCCGCATATTTCAAATGCAAATGCAATAAATCCTACAATTGCACCGTCTCTTCTTAACGGGTAAAAGTTGTTGGTTTCTTTGGGCAATAGTTCTTGTTTTAGAGACAAAATATCTTTTGGTGACAGGTCCAATCTTGACAGCTCATTTCCTAAAAGAGCATTCCCCCACAACGAAGAATCATCAAAATCTTTTTTTATTGCAACAAAAGAAATTATCCTATCGGTATCTGATTTATCAACTATAATAAAATAGCTAAGGTCTTCTTTTATTGGAAAAGGATCAGGAACAGTAAAAGGATCTATTTTAAAATACACAGCCAATCGATCCTTTAACTCAAAAGAGATAAGAGACATTAGGGAAAGTTCTGGAATCGACAAATCCTTGATTTTTGATATCATGCTTTCTGTATTTATCGCTAGCACATTGTAATTAGGATTCCAAGATATTAATTTTTTTTGTCAAAGTCAAAATACCATGTATATAACAAACACAGAGAGATTATGCATTACCATTCAATTAATACAGATAGAAAAGAAGATAATTAAAAGGCCACAAAGATCATCAAAACTCTGTATAATATGTATAAGAAAATATTAGGCATTATCTCCCAGTTTGGTAATTTTGGAATGCCATCTTTATCCCATAAAACTAAAATATTGACGACATGACAATTTATCAACATTATCAATTTACAATGCCATTTTATGAGAATTTCATGCATACAATCATTGGACACCAATAGCATAAGTTTAAAAATATATTATAGGGAATCAAGAAATGAATCAAAAAGGCCGGGGTACCCAAGCTAGGTAAGCTATCAAGCCCTAAAAGGGGTCAGCCTCGAGATCATACAAAAAAAATAAGATAGCTGATGTCTTCCAAGACTCGTGGGTTCGAGTCCCACTCCCGGCGCCTCAAACGGGTATTCTTCCAATATTGTCAAATAATTAAAGTGACAACTGCGATAGTTGAATCTCCATAATGAATCTAATAGTTTCAATGGCAGACAGATGATATTGCTAAAGTTTTTTAAATGGCCATATTATACTGAAGAAGATTACAGAAGAAGACTAACCCTAATCTGTATGCAAGGTGTAAGAAAACTCCCAAGGAAAGAAAAAACCCTTACAAACCTTCTGATATTTGGGAAGCAAGAGAGCATGCAGTTTTCTTAAAATATTGTCCATTCAAACAAAAGTTAAGGATATTAAATTTAGTATTACAGATGAAGGCATTCACTATGCAGAAGTAAGGATTACACAAGGCAAAACCGGACCACTAACTGTACCTCTAATTGACTCATTACCATATCTTAATGATGGTTAGAAGAGCATCCTATGGGAAATGTACTTGATTCCTATATTTTTATATCACAAGGAAATAATCATGGTTCTAAATTAACATTGGATGGGCTTTCTAGCCATTATGACCATTACAAAACAAGGTATTTTCCAAAGTTGCTTGATGACAATACGGTTCCTTTATGTGACAAAGCATTTATTAAAATTTGCTAACAAAGCCATGTAACCTATACGTTTTTAGACATAGTGCTTTAACTGAGAAAGGCCAGATATTATCTGAATCAGTCCTCAAAGACCATGCAGGATGGACTATGTCAGGCAAAATGACTCAAGTTTATATACATTTGAGCGGAGAGTCATCAAAAATTTTATTGCAAAGGAGAGAGGCGTAATTAAGCAAAATGATATGGGGAAAGACAATGCTTTGAAAACAAGACAATGCCCAAACTGCTTTGAACCCAATAGACCTGATTCTCAATTTTGTATAAAGTGCAGAATTGTAGTGAAATATAACTATCAAGATAAGATAAGTACCAAGTTCTTTTGGCTAAGCCTTTCTATTTCTTTCTTTCTTTCTATTTTATTTATTAAAGGAAATTCATATTTCTATTATTATGATGTTCATTCTAATTTTTTTTCTGTCCTCTTTTACGATGATTTTTTAAATGCTCCTTTATCTCTTTTTGAGAGAATAGTTTTCTTTTACAAAGAGGACAATGAATCCAATTTTTACCTCTCAATTTAGATGAAGTTACATCACGATATGTACCTGTAGAAGGGAGTTTATCATTAAAGTCACTTTCCTGATTATTCCCCTCAGACATTATAAGTTATATATTTGGGCATTTAATATATTCATAGGTAGAGCAAGCCTTATTACTAGGTCCACCTTTTGCTGTTGGGTTAAAATCAATGCTTACAATTATAGATATAACGTTTAGGTTTAAAAAGCTCTGATTCTTTGATACTTATTTTTAATTCTGACGCGCTAACAAAAACTCACAAAATGGAGAGGTTTTTAAGATTTTATGTGCATATGTAATCAGGAAGTGACTTGATGTTAATGTCGCCAAAGGGAATAATCAACACCATGGCGGTTGAAGACGCCGTAAACATGTTATCGGCAGCAGAATATGGCATACACTGTTTGATAGTGTATCCCGATTTGACCACACTA
>JADDOW010000096.1 GCA_016782225.1 Nitrososphaeraceae archaeon | reverse complement strand
TTAACGTTATCTAGAACCTTAAGAGCGGGTGGGTAAAATGGTCGATGGGTTTTATGGATTAGATTGGCCAAATCACCTTATGAATATTAATTGATAATTATGGGCTTATTTGCTCATACTACATCTTCCTGATTTCAAAAGAATGGGCCTACATTACAATTTTCAAATCTGTTGCGAAACTACATTAATCTTCAAAATATCAAATATGGGGTGTTTTGAATGCACATTTACCGAAACTTTGTCAATATCAAATTAATGATGCTTTTTTAGTTTGGTTGATTAGTGAATCAATTTAAATATTCAGAAAATATTGCATTTACAGCAACAACCCCGTTGAGAGGCATAACAGGATATTTAGCATAGTATATTAAAGACTGGTGAACACTGGAGTATGGGGCCATCTTTAGATGGATACCTGATGTCATACCCCACATACCAAAATGGGCAAACTGTTTCCAATTATGCAAATCTTTTTATCCATCCTGACATCGATATCGGATTATATTGCAATATCCATTAGAGCGCAGTTAAACAGATTTGCCTTTGCCCTTTCTACCACAAGGAATGATGAGGGTTTTTCAATGATGACAACAACCTTTCTATAATATTTCCTTTATGGCAATGTTTCTAAAATACACTGTTGATTTGACATCATGGTTTTGCAATCCTATGTATCCCTCTTTTGCTCTATTGCCAAGAAAGTCTTTTATCACTGTTTCATTATTTATGTTTACCGTATATTTCTGATCTTTTGTTAATATGACCAAATCATTCCAAATCCCAGCAGGTCTTGACGCAACTTTAGTTGGACGCATAAAACCATACATTGCACCGGTCAAATGAACTGGATCACCGTCAGGTAGGGCCAAATCATCAATCTGTATCTCATATCCATTATTAACTGCAACCCATGGATCACCATTGGGATTTGGAAACCTTACAAATACGCCCGAATTGTCTTGCCTGTCGGTCACCTTCCATTCAAGCTTGAGAACAAAGTCCTTGAACTTTTTTTTGCAATACCATAGCAAACCCATTCCTCCCTGAGTTTTAAGCAACGGCTGTTGTTGTTGTTGCCGGTCTCCTTCAAATACTATTGCAAAACCCCCTTTCCCAGCCATCTTCCAACCATCCAAAGTGCCATCAAATAGCTTGACAAAATCATTGCCATCATTTTTATCTTTGTCGTTATCAATATCCGACTTTTTTTCTTCAAACAACGATTATAGTACAATGGTAATTTGCCCTATTATCCATTATCTAAATTGCTTTATGGCAATTCTTTTGAGTGCTTGATGAAATGCATTATAATGCATATACTTTAGCTTCCATTCTGATTTGGGAGTATGATCAAAAAACTCATGCATGTATGCATAAACCGAAAGAGAAATTTTTTTAATCCTCTTTTAATCCACAACAACATAAAGCATTTAAATTTTTCAAACACATTGGTTGGTGTAATTCCTCTCAAGGACCGAAATACCGAAAGCGTGATATAGACCATTAGCTATTTTGTTCAGGGGCTTGCTGAATGGCAGAAGAAAATAACTGCCGTTTTTGATACTATTTGGTCTCTCTATTGGTGATTCTTTGATACAGTTGATTGATAAACTCTAGCAAGTTTTCATTTGTTTCTTTATCGTTTTTTCTCATAAAGTAATAAAGCTCCTCTGTTGAGGCATGATGGTCTATTCCTATGTTTTTTGCTATTTCTAGAGATATCATGGACAAAAGTAATCTCCGTAAAGTAATATCTGGCCCATAGTTTATGATGTCTGAATGCAGCTCAGCAAGGGTATTTTTAAAATTAGAGTGTATGTATTTGTCCTTTGCTTCTCTGGTTTTGATTGCAAATATGGTTCCCATCATTCTTCTTTTCATGTGTATGTTTTCCACCATGTCAATAAAATAATCATCAAGATCGGGATTTGCAGACAAGACTTCTGACAGCAAATCTGATGCCTCCTGTTCGCTTATCTCCATTTTCTTGGACAAAGAAAATAGCACATGGCAAGCAGCGCATCCGCTTTCTCTTACCAATAGTGGATTTTCCTTTACATTGCTGATTGTTTTGGAAACTATTTTTTGGGCAATCTCTTCTTTTTTCATACAGTTGGCATTTTTAACACATGGTTTGAAAAATAAACCATTGCATTGATCTCAACTTAAATAAATAACCCTTATTTTGGTTGGAAGTGGAAACCCATAATGAAAAGAAAAACCCAAACCCTCTGATCAACCTAAAGGATTCTGTTTTGGATGATGAACCCCGATGTCATTTTGTGAATTCATCGATCTCTTTTTGTTAATCTATTAATATGGGGACATTAACAGCAATTGATAAAGTTATGATCGGGGTTTTGGTAATCCTTTATAGTCTCTTGATATTTGTGGTAACACTTGCTTATGAGTTGAGATAATTGTTTATCTTCGCCGGCCATATATCCAAAAAGATCACTAAAATGGATTATGGTTTTATCGTGTGTTTTGCCTTTTGCATTTGACGGTGATGGTGAGTATTGGCCAAAGCAGTCAATCATGTCCAATTAAACTATTGCTCAATAATATGTTAAATAATTATTCGATTTACTAGTTTATTTAACAAAACTGGAATGGGATTTGAACCTTTGCATACCTAATTGTTGGTTGATCATTTGAATCAATTTGCATTGCCCTCAGTTAATTTGGCAAAAAGGGTGCTCAAACCCATGATAATGTGCTTTATCGAAGTTGGTTTAACATCAATTAACTATGTGTATTGCGAATGTTATGGATGCGAGATAACTATACCTTTGCAGCTTTAATTTTTATGGTGTCGAATATACAATTTACGCATGACAAATTCAAACTTTAAAGAAAGGGAGAAATTCTTCTAGATATGCCAACTGTACATCATTTTGATATACCAATTGATGATCTAGATAGAGCTCAAAAATTCTATAAGGATGTGTTTGGATGGGGCATGAAAAAAGTAATCCCGCAAACCCACGGGCAGAATTATGGATATGAGAAACCGAAGACGTATATGGCAATAAAGGCATCACAGGGGGACTGATGAAACGCAAATCTTTCCCTGCTGTTACAAATTATATCGCAGTTTTATCCATAGATGAATGTGTTTCTAAAATAAATAGAGTAATCTGGGGGTAAGGTTACAGTGCCCAAAGCGGAAATCCAGAATATGGGGTTTTTTGCAATGTTTCAAGATAGCGAAAAAAACCTGTGTGGGCTATACGATGGACAAAGGGCATAATCACCATGCCATATCTCATTGCATTTTACTAAAACCCTGTTCAGTGTATCCCAAAACTGTCATTCTACAACAATGATGGCCTGCATCTGGTTGAGTACTGAGCTGACTCCCCAACCTTTCTGTTTGTAGACTTATTATTTAAATAGACTAAAAATATTAGGTTTGTGATGAAACTTCAAAACCCCGTATTTTCAATGTTCTTTATACTTTCTTTATGTTCGGTAAGCATTTTGGCGTCAACAGCACAAGCACAGCATCAAACAAACGTTACTATTGGTAACAATGAGTCGTTTACACCAAGCACCATCAGTTTGGCTGATTCCTCAAGCACACAATTCAATTACTATCCTGTTCCTGGTAATGCTAGTGGACCTGCAGTTCCAGAAAAAGGATATGTGGTCGAGCACCTGGGGGACGGCCTTTATTATCTAGGCAATGGTGTGTATAACACAATGTTTATGGTAACAGAAGGGGGGGTTATAGCCATAGACGCCCCGCCAGCAATAGGAGACAAATATCTGCAAGCAATATCCGAGGTAACAGACAAGCCCGTAAGATATTTCATTTATAGCCATACACACAAAGACCATGTTGGTGCAGCCCACATATTCCCAGATAACGCAACCTATATTGCACAAGAGGAAACCGCAAACCAGCTTAGTCTCGCAAACGATTCCAGCAGGCCGTTACCTGACATAACCTTCACAGACAAGTTTGAGATAAGGGTGGATAACGAACCCGTACTAGAGTTGGATTACCCGGGTGTTACCCATGAGGCGGGAAACATCTACATCTATGCGCCAAAGCAAAAGGCTTTGATGTTTGTTGACGTTATCTTTCCTGGTTGGGTGCCTTTTGATGGACTTGGGGGCTCAGAAAATGTTACTGGATTTATGGATACAACAGATGAAATAACGAATAATTACAACGTGGATAAATTCATAGGTGGTCACCTAACCCGCATTGGTAGTGTGGAGGACATAGAGGCCCAAAAAGAATTCATATTGGATTTAAAAACGACATCTCAGCAAGTACTAAAGAATGTTAGTTTTGCTGATATAGCAAAGGTCGTTGGTCCTTCCAATCCTGGCAATCCGTGGGCCATTACCAACTCCTATTTGGAGGAAATGACAAATCAATGCACCAATCAATTGGCAGACAAGTGGAAGGATCGTCTGGGTGGGGTAGACATATTTTTAGATGATAACTGTGCAGCAATGCTAAAAAGCTTGAGACTGGACTAATGGATCTAATCTCTTTTCTTATGGTTTTTTCTGTAACAGGCGATTTCACCGCATATAAATACAGTGACCATAAGTCAAGTTCCTGATTATTGTTTTGGGTTTATGCCACTTTTTGTCATGTACCGTATTTGGCAAAACCAATCTAAAATAGCCATTGCCGTAGCGGCCCCGATGGACTGAATCCATTAGGTGTATGGAAAGTGATGATCCATATACATATAATTTTAGCAGTAGCCTTTTTTACTCAATTGAGTAGTGGAATTATACCTTGCAATTGTTATGACAAGACGAATATATTATAACTTCATGTCACATAATCAGCATGTATAGATCCTCTGATGAATGGTCTGATCCCGATCATTCCCTGAATTACCTTCAGTATGCTGATTCGTTTCCTCATAGAAATGAAGGTGAAGCAATATTACTTGAAAACATTCCTGCAAACGCAACAAGGATTTTAGATATTGGATCGGGATCCGGACGGCTAATTAAAATGATAAAAGAAAATAGCCAAATCAGGCATTGAATTTGTTGCTTTGGACATATCTCCAACTATGCTAAAATCACTAAATCATAATTTTGCAAATGATGCATCCGTTAAAGTGATTGAACACGATCTAGACACATCATTGCCAGATTTGGGCTATTTTGATGCCGTTGTAACCGGTTTTGCCATACATCACTTAAGGCACAGCAGAAAATACTCCTTGTATGAGGAAATTTATGGTATGTTGAATCCTACTGGTGTTTTTGTAACTTAGAGCATGTATCATCAATATCAACTCGACAGCAGATTGGATTTATTAGTTCCACTGGAATGGTTCCTAGCCAAGAGGATAAGACAAATAAGTTGCTATCTGTGGAAAAGCAACTCCGAATGCTTAGAGACATTGGATTCATTGAGGTAGATTGTTTGTGGAAATGGTATGAAATGGCCTTGCTGATTGGTTTTAAAAATTAAAAAATATGACGTATTGACAATACGACAACATACTACCGCAGATATTTGATTAATTAGATATATCAGAATGGGTTTGATAGTAGAGAGCAAGGTCTTCAAGATTGGAATTGGAAATTACTTGATCCAAATTGCAAAATAGAAAAAGTGGAACCACCGGTCTATGCTTCTGATGCGGAGGTCAACATAGTAGGGCATCCATACTATGTCCAGATGGTAAATCCCACACAATCAAAGCATACAAAGAGGAAGCATCTGCTTTGAGAGTTCGTAAGAACATACAAATAAATTCCAATTCAGATTTTAAAGACCTTGCTCTGCTATCAAAGTCCAATATCTATGTTTGACGGTGTATCTTGCTCCTTCCCTGTCAATGGGGTTTTACCATAAATCAACTTAATGGTATAGGCTAATTGGGCGTAATAGTAACAGGTTGCTAAAACCTATAATGTGTTTTATCGCTATAAGTTTGGCATCAATAAACTATCGACATGGTGAATGTGATGGATACGATGCATGTGGGTGTGTTTTGTGTTTGATGAATTGATTAAACAATATGTTGTTGTCTAATACCATTAGAATTTATACCATCTTAATTAAGCAGAGGTAATGCCTTTACATTGGTGTTATTTGGCAACACCTTATTTTGGAGAGACGTTGCATTATGGGAATACCTGTATTTCACCATTTATACACATGCTAGTTGAAATGTGGTTGAGTTAGGTTCTGTCTGCATGTGGAATTAGAATGATCAATAAACGTTTGGCAACTATATTCCTCCCCCCCATATAAAAGAAGGCTGTATCTTTGAAACTGAATAGTCTGAAAAGTGGGATATCCAAATGGTTATGGCCAATTTTTTTAATCTAATGCCGAATCTAATAATGAAATAAAGACAATAAAAATTTAATAATAAACAAACCTACTCAAATTAGATGACTTCTGGTAGCCGCAGTAATATTTCAAAAGATGAAAAACAACTTCTAGATGAATGGATAAATCAAATCGAAGAGCTGAAAAATGAATTACAGATATTAAAAAAAGAACAGCAATGTGAGATTATATTATCTAATGCTATTTCTAAATTAAACAAGATTCATACAGGACTACATTTATGGAGATATAAGAATATCAAAGAAAATGACAATTAGAGTAAATTATTAATTGGATATAAAAAATAAAGATGTGCCAAAATTAAATTAAAGGGTATGTGTATACAGTTGCAATTATGTAACGAAAAACAAAAACAATGCTTGCATAACTATTTTAGATTTTGGTCGTGGTGGAATAAATCAAAGTAGCATGGGTAGAGCCCACCATCATATTTAATGAGTGGAATACAAAAAGAATGGGCTAACTAGCATAATGTTTTACAAAAGGTTACACAATGCCAAACAGGAAAACAAGAGCAATCAACGTATATCCAATACAAGGATAAGCGATTTAGAACAGAATTCAAATGGAGTTGTCAAAAAAAAGAATAGAAATTCTCACAGATGCCTTGAATCTAATTCTAATCTATTATATGGATGCTTACAGGAAAATCTTAAAGAGCCTGAAAATAACATCTTGTTCAAAAATAGAAAATCAGGTGTCCATAAAATCAGTTATTTTGTTTTTGTTTGAATTACTATATTCAATACTGTAATGATCATTAGTAAAATGGAAAAAGAGAAACTAGTAATCAGTCTCAAAAATCAAGAAAAACAACCGCTGGATTGCCAAGGGTGCATATATCTCCCCTGGATATGTTGGATAGATACTGAGTAAAGTAACTGTCAATAAAGGAAATTAAACCTTGACTTCACCACATTTGATGTATTCCACAAGCGATTCGGCATTCTGGGAGCCGTATTGTGTTATTCTTCATGTAAACCTTTGAAGCATATAGTTGTACCAAACTCTCCTAATAAAAATGCAATCCTCGTTATGGGCTCTGTTCACTTAACGATAAAGCTATAGACTGAAGATGCCTATTTCCATTCTGATTGGTAGAAAAAGGACACCTTCAGCGCATATTGGTTATGGATTGTATTTGTATTTTTCCGGTCTGTCATTAAGGAGAGCCTCTCAAATACTCTCCTCATATTTTATCAAACGAAATCATGTTTCCATCTGGAACTGGATACAAAAGCACAAACCAAAGATGCTTTCTTCGAAGAAAAAGAAGGTTGAGGGGTTTGTCGTTGACGAGACATTGATTAAAATTGGTTCGGAATTGGCATGGCTTTGGGTAGCGATTGAGCCTGCCAACAAGGAAATCCTTTCAGTAAGCACATCCAAGGAAAGAAACATGTTTGTGGCCGAACGCTTTCTGTCCGACCTTTTAGAGGAACATGGGGAACACCCTGTCTCGACTGACGGTGGAACATGGTATCCGCAAGCATGCGGATTCCTGAGGGTGGAGCATCATCTGCATTCCTCTTATGAGAAAAGCATCATTGAACGTACAATGCAGTGCATAAAGGACAGAACTGAATGCTTTGATGACTATTTTCCATGCAAAAGGAAGAAATGCAAACTAAAGCACGTGATTAATTGGCTGAATCTTTTCTCAGATTTTCATAACAAAGAATTGAAGCTTAAATGAACAGAGCCTATATGAGATAACATACTATATAAATATTGGTATTATATGGAATTTATAACCCATTATTACCATACATGATGCCGTTTATTATATTGTAATTTAGTATTGTGGCAAGTAGTTGCATACTTGGTTCTAATAAAACTAAACATTAACTTTGTTGACTCTTTTCTGTATATCTATTCATCATTTATCCAACTGAACAAGGGACAAATTATTATATTGGAAAATGGGTGCGCCAAAACAACATTAAAGTGGATGTTGACATAACCATTTCAACCCCGATGATTACGGCAGCAAGAGAAGCAGCAACAGCATTCTCCCGTATAGCGCTAGGGATTAGTCCTTTTAATGCACCACTCTTTTGGCGGGTATCTTATGAATTAATAAATGTGCTAATTATTTATCTGATCGCATCTACAACTCTTACATATCCTAAAAGGGATTTTGGCCATTTCCTTTTTTCATATCAAGACAATTATTACGCCATTTATAAAAGCAGAAATATGGCGTTTAGATTCCAACTTTATGTTTATAGTCAATACCTGTGTTAGCATCTCATACATTGGCTATCGATTCTTTACATCCACACCAGACAGGAGTAAAAGTCAGAAACACAAAAAAAGAGGACATACCTAAAATAGTGACTTTGCAAAAAGAGTCCTTTCCACTTCTTGCTAAATATGGAAACATTTGGCATGAAGAGGAACTTAAGCCACCTTAACGTATTCCCAGAGGGACAATTTGTCGCTGTGGAGCCAGATGGAACTGTAGTTGGTTCCGCAAGTACCCTAATAGTTACCCCTGATTCAGAGTATGCAGACCCACCCATGGAAAGAGATTACGGCAGATGAAATGTTCACAAATCACAATCCCAATGGAGACAGTCTATATGGGGCAGACATATCCACACACCCAAGGTACAGACACGAGGGAATAGGCAGTATGCTTTATGACGCAAGAAAACAACTTAACATAAAGCTGAATTTGAGAAGAATGATATCTGGTGGAAGGCTATACAATTACTGCGAATATGCAAATCATCTTTCCGCATCCGATTATGCATCTAAAGTAATAGAGGGTAAGATGCATGATCCGGTTCTTTCTTTTGAACTTGCCAATGGCTTTAGATTCATTAAGATACTTTCAAACTACCTTGATGATGTGCGTTCTTTGAATTATGCCATCTTTATTGAATGGTTAAACCCAAACTATAGCCATACAGGCCCAAACCGAGTCACTTAGTAGACCATCTCCAAATGTCGTGTCATGCTCTAAATTTTATACTTGGCACAACAGATATCATTTATCGAAAATGCGAACATCTTTAAACATAATCCAAGTTGTTGGTTGCTAGAATCCAATTAGATGCCAATGAGGCTTTAAACACAATTAATTGGTCATTATAGATCTTGAACTGCTAATGATAAATCCATATCCAAGTCACATGACAACACATAGCATCAAGGAATCATGAAGTCATTCCCTTATTTTAAATAAATTACCGTGTTGTAAAATGCATGATTTTGAGAAAAGAAGAAAAAGGAAAAAATAGCAATTGATACTCTAGCAAATTTTGTATGGCTGTTGCCTGTTCTGCTGTATGTTCTTTCAACATATATATCATTGTCCTATTGTATATGTTAAAGAATCTTCATTCTGTTTGTATAGATGGATATAGTAACAAATTTACTATTATCAGGAGACAAACCGAATGATTATGTATCTTGTAAATATTAGGTAGGTTATGTATCATCATCCTCAGGTGTTGAAAATGGGAATTATTTTGGGTGTAGGTTTTGAATCAATCACGTGTTTTTTTCTGACCTCTGCAACTGAGGCCATTGTTTTGTCATCAATAGAAATATCATTTTCTGATATGTACAATAGACGATTGCAAGAGGTGTCCAAAAAGATGCTCATTTAGATACCCATTTTTTAAGATATGGCCTACTGTTAGATTCCCTAATTCGTATTTTTTTCCTTCCACTTGTACCATTGTCTCAATATCCTTGAAACCTTTTCGGTTTTGCAGCCTATCTTATTGAACTGAATTTAACATTTTGGGTCTAACCGATCATAATTTCCATTTTCTGCTTTTGTGTCCTCAAAAATTTTGTATTTCTTGTGTAATGTAGCCTCGCATTCAAAAAACCTCTTTTGGTGAATCAGGACAAAAACCATTTGTCCCTTGTTTGGAGTAGTAGGGGTTGCTTTAGCCAAAAACCATTTTGCTGGTTCATCAAACTTTTTTTGCAATATAACAAAGGTAAAAACTTTCTATCAGACTACGTCGTATCATGCGTTATAGCATTATATAGCATATATATAAGATTCAGCGATAGATATACTTAAGGTGAATTCTTATAAGTTGCGTCACCCTTGGGCTACATGCGTTCTCCAATGCGAATGTAACACCACCAAATTAATACCATGAAATTATATATTAGTTTTAGTTTAACGGGGATTTAGATCAACGTGGTTTTTCCACCTTGTTTCTTTTACACACTCCATCTGAGCACCAAAAAAAAACACATCAGCTGAAGAAACCAAACAACTGAATTAACAACGCGGATGGTTTCAGCAGAACCAGATGCGATGTAATCTTAACACCCAAAAAACAACACCGAAGAGTGGACAGAATCAAAATTTATAATACATTATTATTTTTAATTTTATTACTGTTGGTTAAATAAGAAAAAATAAAAATACTTTATGTTAAAAAACATGCTTATATAAAATAATTCAAAAACACCATTGCTAATGATTTTCTTTGATTGGGGACTTGGCTAAAATATAGTGTCTCTCCATTGATCAGGCCACAAACCCTTTATGTCAAAGTTTCAGATTAGGTTATTGGCTCGCGTTATACCAGCAACTTGCCTTTTGCCTTTACATGCCAAAATGTCTTCTTTTTGCTTGGACTATGACTACTCTTTGGGTATGCATCTTTCACCACCATTATCTTTATCCATTGATTTATCCTGGTTCAGTGAAATGTGTTATTGCTACTACTGCTGTTAGGCTAGTTGTAGTTTTTACCAATTTCTTAAGGCGCCGAATTAAGTTGGACTCTATTATAATGAATAAAAATATTGTCTCTCTAACATTAAAACCACTTGTAGCCGCTACAATTTATAAAACAATAAAGTTGCTTTAGGCAATATCATGCCCTTGTATTCTGAGAGTTGCTTTATGGAGATGGAAAAAAATTGATCTAACCTGTATTACGGTTTGGATTGAGATGCATTTAACCCTATAGTAAAGGTTCCAATATATCCAAAGCCCGACTGGGTCATATTAAGCATCAAGTTTTTTCCTGTGTTACTTTTTACCAAACCGTCTGTGGATGGTCCCTTATAAATAAAATCTTCCTCATTTGTTATGGGTACGGGGCCATGGGTGCTATATGGTGACTGTGAATGCGCTTTTTCATTTATGGAGTTGTTGAGGTACAATTGGGAAGTCCACTCCATTGCCTTTTCCGGACCTTCAGAATCCCGAACCTTGACATGTATGTGTATTGCTCTATCCTCATACCATCCCGGCCATATGGTGTAAAACCTTGCAGTTCCGTTGCCATCTGTAATTTGATATCCGCGAAGATATACTAGGCCACCGGTACCAGCTTGCTCGACTCCGGAATACATGCCTTGGGAATTTGCGTGCCACAGATCGATTTTTGCCCCACTAAGTGGCATACAGGTGTTTTCCCCATTTGTATTGTTATCCGTTACATTATAAACATAAAACACAAGATGTAGTGGAATTCCTTCCTGCATTGACCAATTAGATGGTTCCGAGCGAATGTCAGAGCGGTTTGGGAGGTTATCTACAAAGTAAGGACCCCTCAATTTGTTGAGGTATCCCTTCTATTTCAATTAAAGAGGGCGTTAAATGTACATGTTTTGTTTGTTGATGAGGAAATTTGCTAGGGGGAAAGTTCTGAAAGTGGCGGAGGTGACGGTGGTGGATAGGGAAAATCAGGGCCTTGCGCCAAGGACAGTCGATTTGTAAAAAGGTTGATATCTAGCGGCATAATGGTTAAAATGATTACTGCAAAAAAGATTGTTACGCTTTTATGCGCATTCATAATAAAATAATTATCTTAAATAAATATTAATATTTATGATTTTTTATAATTAATAATGTATATATTCGAAAATACTTGGAATATAGGTTTTGGTATCATAATTTAAACAATATGGGGACATCATGTTCAACGCATCTTCAAACGTCGCACATAGTCGAAATAAAAAAACTTTTATTTTCTCATATTTGTTTTTTTTATTGTATTACATGTAATGGGTACTTAATATTGTATTTTTACCATCTAGCTTCCGATTATACATATGAGAGAATTCAAAAAACGGGGCTATCTGTATGTCACAATCATGTTCTTTGCCATTTCATGGCTTGTGCATGGGATAACGGCATACAATCAATTTGCGGATGAGCAGAAGGAGCATGGACAACCATTTGAGATAAACGCTTTTTGGAATGAATTCCTAAGGCAGACAGCAGAAAACTGGCAATCAGAGTTCCTTCAGCTAGCTTGGCAGATAGGTGGGCTTATGATATTGTTTGCGGTTGCATCACCGCAGGACCGCTTGGGTGACCAAAGGAAAGAAAAAATTCTGGAGAAACTGTTGGAGCTAAAAATGAGCAAAGAGGAATACGAAAACTTTATGGCAAAGTTAGGTGAAAAATATCCTGAAAAGTAATAGCCATCCAATAAATTATCCACCATCATAGAACCAAACTAATAAAATTTATGATTCCCTTTTGTAATTGGCCATATTTGTGTTTGTTTTGATTTTGAATACGGGGTTTTTGCGAACCTACAACATAAGCATAATAACACCAAATCAAAAAGAGGTACAAAGCCGCTTATAACACATCATGCCCATTAACAACTAGTCGTATAAAGAGAAGGTTATGGAAAGAGCATATGATGGTACATTATTGGAATTTTGGAAATAGCCCCAAAATCATATGAGCCCTTTAACCAGGATTTCTTGGTATATCCCAATACATTGTGTGAACTTTATCGCATAATGGACATGTGGCTGAGGTTATTAACGTTTTTGCCTTTTCATGTGTTGGATTTTTCCCATGCAAATTAAATTCAGTATATGGCAGGTCTGGGGTTATAGCCCAAAAATCACCCCCTTCACTTTTACAGTTAAGGCATTGCACCCTTACTGGAATAGGCTCGGAATTAACCATCGACATACATGTGATTATGAAATTTAATATCTAAGTTTTTCTTAAATGCAATACCCTAATCCAGTTAACATAGCCGTTTTTTAGGTATATTGTATAAGATAAGATGTACCGAGAAAATATAGTTTTTTTATCATCCCCGATAATTTAAATTGCAATTATTGTTAAAATGATGTATCAAATCTCTTCTTATGGCCATAAATGCCATTTAGAAAAGTAAATCAAACCCAGTTTTTATGGTCAGAATCTGATAGGACACTTTACCCTAATGCTATAAGTGTCTCCTTGTTATAACGAGGTATTACGTAGTATAATGCTTGCTGTCTGCCTTTAGAGTTTCTTTTGCCATGCATTACAACAGTTTTTCAATAACCAATTTTACAGAATCCTCTTAACATGTCTCCTGCAAAAAGGTCTCTGATTGTGTGGTAAATCTCTTCTCGAAATTTCAATACCAGCATATATAATTTAAATCCAACCTTGTAATTGTGTTTAAAGTAGTCGACGATGTGTCTCGGATAATTTGTGATATCGTTAAAATCAAAGTTTTCAATTGGCTTGTCGTCTATATTGATTTTGTCTAAAACAATTTTAATTTCATTGAATATCTTGAATTTGTTATGGTACTCCTCACATTTCAGATGCGATATCGCTAAATCTAGGTGATATATTTTATTCAGATCTGAAATTTTGTCAAAATCAGGGCGCTCTTCAATTATCAGTATATCTTTATCAAACATGGGATTTAACCCGAACGAATCACCCAATACCGCCAGGGAATAATTCTGATTGTTTTTAACTATGGATAGATTTGTGAGTTGTTTAAAGATGCTGACAATATATTCAGCATGTTTTTTCCTATCTTCATGTGCAATTAAGTTGTAGTTTACCATCGATAAAACAACGTTTCTATTTGCTGGCAAAGTTGAACTGCCGATTCTGATATAGGAGTTATTTTTTGCAAAAAAGGGCCTCTTGTATGTTTCTAATTTAATATGCAAAATGATCTGATACTTTCCTTGTGATTCTATAGTCGTCATTTCATAAAGTGGTATCGGTTCAATTAGCCATATTTTCTGTTCGATTTTTCTCAACATCTCGTGTTGACTGCCATTGTCAAATCCATCCAATGTAAATTTTTTACTGTTTTCATTTATTTTTTCTTCTCCAACACCTATTACTATGTATCCACCGTATGTATTGGCAAAAGCGCAAATATGATCCTCAAGGCGATAGTTTTTCTCCAGAACCTTGTTATTTTTGAAATCAAAACTTTCTTTCTCCACATCCGGAATTTCTAATATGTTCTTTAATACATCAATATTCCATCCGTCCATTGTTTGTGGAATGATAAAAGCCATTATGGTTTTAGTGAACAATGCGTCGTTAAATATCATTCCAAGGTTGACAAGTGCCTTGAAAAATGAGTTGGAACCATTTAGATTGTAACATGGGGATTGAAAACAAATCATGTGAAATATTATTTTGTATTATCCATTAGGAATACACCATGTCACCTGTCATCCATCTTTTTATGGCTGTTGGTGACATCAAAATTGATTTGGGCCTGAGGCACTGTTAAATCCAATCCAGACTTTTGAAATGAGTCAAACACGCTTTCCCTAATGTCTGACTGTATTCTCAGGAACTCATTTGACCTTTTTGTGTAGGCCCTCAGCTCAAATACCGCTGCAAAGTTATCAAACCTTTTCAATATGACATATGGTTTTGGGTTGTCATGGATTATTCCAACTGTGTTGGAAGCGGCTTCCACAAGCAACGATTTTATCTTGTCTTTGTCGCTACCATAAAGTATGTTGACTTCAACAGATACTGCCAAATGCTCAAACCCGCTGTAATTCACCAGTCGATTTTGCAGCAGTGACTGGTTTGGGACAGTGACAAGCTCGTTTTTGACTGTCTTTATCTTTGTGTATATGAGGGAGATTTCTACAACATCTCCAAGTAAGCTATCGTCTTGTGTGGTGCTTATTCTGTCGCCTATCTTAAACGGCCTTGCTGACAGCAAAATATGCCTGCGATTGCGTTGCTGATGGTGTTTCTGGATGAAAAGCCAATAACGGTTCCCACAATCACACTTATTGCCCCTGCGGTGGCGGCGTTGATTGATGAAAACTGAAAGAGGATTATTATCAGGGTTATGACAATTATTATCATTTTGATGATGGAGCGGATACCCTTGAGATCCCCCTTGTCCAAACGCAGGGAGTCCGCGGTCCTTTTCAGAAAGTAGTTGATAACAAAATACACAACAAAGGAACCGGCAATGGCTATAGATGACACCAAAAGGCCATCAAACCACCAGGAATGGATAAACGTTGTTTGTGTTTGTTCTGATGATGGAGGTGAATCAAAAGGGATGGGTTTGTCCTCTATCTCGACAACATCTTCCTGCGCCACAGCATTGCTTATGATCGAATATCCAGTTAGCGTTATTGTTATTAACAAGAAAACATGGCAATAGATTATTGTCATTGGTGTATTACCAATTTCGGCCTCTACATTTAGTCATTTACGCCAAAAGCATGTCAACAACAACAACAGCAGCAGCAGCAGTGACAACTAAACAACTGTTCAGATAATTATTTAGGAAAAACATTTTGATCCATTGGTTATTATGTCTTTGATTTTACTGTATAAAAATATGCCAAATATGTTCAATTGAGTCTGTTGGAATAGCATATTGTTTTGAGGTTTTGTTTAAAAATGCCCGTGAAAACCCTTAAATATTTCTATAACTATAACAGTTTATTGAATACTTTTAGGTTCATTCCATGAATTTTTTTATTAGTATTTTTGTTAAAGATTGGTTTTAATTGTAATGCACATGTTCTGCGATTGCAGATATGTTTTGTCTATAACTAATTTAAACCAAATAAATCAATACTATAAAAAAGAAATTCAATGAGGAACCAAACCCGGGTGTATTCAACCAAAAAAAGGTTAAAGAGAACATGAAAAAGAAAATAAAAATATTAAAAGACAAGTTGGATAATGGTAGTTACACGTTTCTAAACGAAGAAAACGCCTTTTCCCCAAAACCCCATAATGTGTTTCAGGGAAACAATGGCTTGCATAAAAAAACCGATAAGGAAAAATATGAAGAAAGACACAAAAAGAAAAAGGCTGCGAATAAGGAAGGCATGGCAAAGTCTCAAAAAGGTCTTAAATTTAGTAATCCATCGCAAAGAAACCATTCTTCCATATATGAGTAAAACGTCTGCAATTAGGTGCAATACGCATTGGGCCATCTCATTTTTACTCAAACATGATATGGATATCTTAAAATTGAAATCATGATATTGTGCAATCACTGTTTCCTGTCTTTTTGTTAATATAGAAATAAAAGCAATCCGTAAAGCACTACCGTTCCGATTGCTAGGGTAATGAGCATAAACGGAAACCCTATCTTAAAGAATCTCATAAAAGATATGCCGTGTCCAAATTTCATGCTTAACCCTGCAGCAACCACTCCCGCACTGGAGCCAATCAAGGTTCCGTTACCGCCCAAGTCGGCCCCTAGTGCCAAAGCCCACCACAAAGGGTTGATTTGAAACTCAGCGCCAAATGTTGAGGCAATGCTTGGCGTGTCGATAAGTGACTGAACCAAAGGTATCATGGTGGTGGTAAACGGAATGTTGTCAACAAAGGCACTTGCGATGCCAGACAGCCATATTATCATTATGAATGTGAGCCAGGGATTGCCGCCAGTTATGCCAATGGCAAGTTTTGCCAATATCGTTATCAGGCCAGCATGCTCTGCCACTCCCACAATAACAAACAAACCTATAAAAAACAAAAGGGTAGACCAATCCACCTCATGCAGTATTTTCTCGAAAGGAATTCCTGTTATGGCAAGCAATACTGCCGCTCCCCCTATTGCAACTATGGAGACCTCCACATGTGTTATGCCCTGCAGCGAAAACAAAACTATGACGCCGACAAGCACAATCAGTGATTTCACTAGCAGTCCTTTGCTGTGCGATACTATGGCGTTCTCATCCCTATGCATCAGCACCTGCACATCAGACTCCTTCTCTAGGCTTTGCTCGCCTTT
>JADDOW010000037.1 GCA_016782225.1 Nitrososphaeraceae archaeon | reverse complement strand
AAGGAGGTGATGTACGCTTAAGTTAACAGGGCCTATATGTACAAACAAAAATTTTATAATGGCTATTTTGTTTGGTTAGGAATTAACAATGACTGTTATCGGTCATTATGCCCTATTTTTATAGCCATGCTGTGATGCTCAATCAATCTTTGTTTTTGCTCTTTGGCAAGCCTTTCAAAATCCTTTTCGTTATATAAACAAAATCCATTCAGATCAATATCAAATTTTGTTGGCAAGGATAGTTCATAATCGACAAGCTCCTTAATTTTGCCCTTGTATTGAAATGCACCCAAGTCACCTATAAAGGAAAGTCCATTCTTTCCTTGTTTTTTGGCCTGTTTCACCATCATTTTCTTAAAAGACCAATCATTTTCTTCCCCTTCTATCGCTTTAGAGTATTCCTTTAAAGCATCAGTGATCAAAAGTGTTTCTTCTTCCTCATATTTGGATACATCTATTGCAGCGTGACTATCTGAAAGAGTTTGCCTTACGCGATCTGCAGTTTCGTAGAAAGGGGCAAAGAGAACCGCCTCATTGTTATTCTCAATCTGATTCTTTATGTAATGGGAGTAAAATTCTCTTAAAGTCGGTAAATCGGGATAGATTATCATACAGTGTATACCGAATTTTTCTGCTGATAATTTGATTGCGGCATATTCAACATGAATGTTTTTGATTAATCGATCTGAATTAATGCCAAACACATATCACAAAGATTATTGATCAACAAAATTTAATACTATCTGTTTGTGAAAATGTTTTATCATTGATTGATGTTCAATCAATCCTTTGGTTTTCTTGTTCTTCCTTTTTAATATCCGTATTTTTAATATGTCCATTAACGCACAACCGAAGTTTTTTTAAAAGTATTGGTTTTTGGAATATTTCTGCTATCTCGATGTTGCATCTCTTTATTTCGTTCTCAATTGTATCTTTTTCAAATGCGGAGATAAGGATTGCTATGATGTCTTGCTCGATTTCTTTGATTTTTGATACAAGCTCAATACCACTCATGCCTGGCATCCTAACATCTGATATCACAAGGGCAAAATTTCTGAAATTTTCTTTAAAATATTCTAGTGCCATGAAAGGGTCATAGAACTCATGCACATCATATCCCTCTTTTTGCAGCAGTATCTTCACCAAATCCGCAATATCTCTCTGATCATCTACAATTAAGATGCCTTTGTTTTTTGGTGAGGCCATGCCTTTGTTGTGTTTTTGTATCTTTTTCTATTATTTATCTATATCTAAAATTAGTATAATTGTTGTCTGTTTCTTATATTCTAAAATGATTTACCGTAATTATGTTTATGTTTGTTTTTATCTTTTCAATTTTGGACAATATTGTAATTTCAGTAGCGGTTCTTTATGGTGAATATATGGTATCCAGTAAAGATGCACCTAAATTTATGGATTTGACTGTGCAATAATTTCTTTTAAAACCTCAACCTGTTTTTTTAGTATTGGTGTTAGGGATGGATGGATATCGTTTACAGGTTTTTCGTTTAAAGTTGATAATTTGGTCTTAAAATTGTATGGTTTGGTTACTATGGGAATGTACTCGAAAGAAAACATGAGGGTGTATCCAGTAATTGGAGTTACTTTATATTGATATTAGGTATACATGAGGTAACAAAAAGATAATTCTGCCATTTAACCATAAGAATGTCTCAAAATCAAAGGACATTTTAATAACCCAAATCTTTTAGGATTAAAAGAATCTTTATTGCCTTGATTAGCTGCTTGGTGCATAAAATTTCAAACCTCCTGATAGGACAAGCATTCTGCATCAACAGATGAATAGAAAGAGATTGTTAAAACGGGGGATATTCATTAAACTCCAGATAAATGATGTGCATTGTTTGAGTGATGTGTATTTTATAACCCAAAATATAAAATGTGTTGTTTTTATTTTTGCTTTCACTGCTTATTGAAATAATTGAGTTTATGAAATAATGGATTGTAACGTCTAAGACTGTGTTTGTCAAATACTCTAAATTTAAGTGTGCTAAAAGTCTAGGTAGCACTAATTTTGAATGCAACGCAAAATCTAAAAAACGATCATGCAATCATAAAAAGAATCAGAAACATATCCCAAACATGCTCTAACAAACTATACGCAAATCAGTTCATACCGATAACAGACATAGAGATTTTATCTGTAATAATGGAAGAATTCGTAGACAATTTCCATCATGGCAAAGAGGAGAAAGCATATTTTCCAGAGACAAAAGATAAAGATGGATTTGCAGAAGATATAAGAAAATTCCTAATCGAACATGAGTTGGGAAGGCGAATCGCGATGATGCTGAGAAGAGAACTGGAACAATGGAAAAAGAAAACGGAAAAAGAGAATAACCACGAGTCAAATGGACCATATGGCTCAGTAAACGAGCCTGTTGCCAGATTCTTGAAGGCATATGCTGTTTTTCTTGATGATCACATAGGAAAAGAAGATAAATTTTTTGACATGGTGGAACAAAAGGATTCGATAACAAATAGCGAAAATGAGGTATTGTTAAAATATTATGAGTCTTGCAAAACCCAGGCTGGTGGGGAGGTGAGAATACAAGAGATGGTTCGACTCATTGAGTATCTTGAAGCAAGGGAGTGGATGAAGGTTTAGATATGGTGTTATATTGTATGCTGTGTTTGCTACCTTTGCCAACTTATAAAAACGGATGTTTGTTAAATTCCTTTCTTTCGTTTTGAAGTTTTCAAAATAACCCCTACTATTATCCATCTTTTGTAAAGCCCTTTTACATTGCGCAAATGTAAAGGTAATTGCGAAACCATTAATTTTGTATTAATCTCTTTTGCCATACTATGATAAATCAATGTGCTGATTAAATCGCCATCAGGTGATAATGTGATATCATGGCCATTTTCCCTATGTTTACAAAGTGAGCATCTGTAACTAGGATATTGATTATCATTTATCATTTACCTGTGAAAATGATAAGTTAAGTTGTCAAACAAGCAACTGTACCATAAAGACCTCCACTATGAGTAACTCCGAGTAACTCAATACCACAAGAAATACTCAAAAGAAATAGGAAAACTTGCTTGAATATTATTGGTTTAACATATATGGTCCTATAGGTTTTCTAAAACTTCTATATAAGTAAGATTGAATTCATATAAACTATATAGTAGGTTATATAAAGAAAATTTGAATATTAAAAGGTATTAATGAATAATAGTCTATATGCTTGTTCACTTTGCAAAAGAAGGTTTGGTAGAAGATGGAATGCTCAACGCCATAACTTTACCCATTTTAACTAGGGCGAAATATATGATAGGTTTGATAATTTGGTAATAAATTTACCACTACCACAATCAAAAATTTCGGTTTTAGGAGAAAACGGTATAGGGAGAGTTTTTCAGGCCGGTATTGAAGAATCAAATAAAAACCACAACCATGACCACATGCTTGGCATACCATCAATTAAAAACGCCATAAAGAGGAAGGTCAAAAGCGAAGATGATGTTTATGATGAGGGTATGGAAAAATTAGTGCCAATTATGAATGAATTGGATGGTGTTTTGTCCAATTATCCTCAAAGAGAAAGAGACCGTATTCGCAACATGGTGATTATGTTGTTTATATCCTCATATGATCCAATCAGCAATTTAAAAGAGACGCTTTCTTTTATCAAAAACAATAAACTGTCAAATGAGATAAGAAATTGCATTTCGTCCTTTTGTAATATCACCCCTTCTATGGCAAGTGTGGTTTTAAGAAATTCAATTTTGTGTAAGCATAAGAGTAATGTATGGGCAGAAAAAGCAAATGATGGATTTGTGTTGCAACAATTGCAGCGGCAGCAGCAGCAGCAACCAACATCACCGCCATATTTTGTCTCATCTATAAAAAGACTGATGCCATATAACCAAAAGGATCCTAAAATGAAAGAAAGAATTGATTGATACTCATTCATTTATTATGTGTTTTGTCATTTTTTATGTCTGTCTCGTTAGATTTATTAACTAGGTATTGTTAAGTGAAGTCTGTTTTAAAATCACGATTCTTTATTTCCATGGCAAACGTTTTTTTTTGCATTGTTTTTTGGTTGCTGTTTGGTGTGTGCGCACATAATTATTGTTATGCCATATCTTGAGTCTTTTTTAATTCCATCAAGTTGTTGCGAACTTTCTTTAGTTTTTTAAATATCAACTTTGATTCGTCATACTCATCTACAATTTTCTGCCATGATAGTTTTAGCTCCTGCTCTATTCTCTCACATAAATCCGCATTTTCATCTATGCGAACAGATATGCCAAGTTCATTATTTGTGAGCATTGGATGATGATCCAAATATTCTAAATTAATTTTAAATGGCTTAAAACTAGCATCTTTTGGATAATACATTAACATTTGCTATTAACCTACTTTCATAATCTTTGGCCTTTATCTGTTGCCATCATGTTTCGTCTGTTGCATTTGGGTTCTTCCAATGCCAACTCCCAAATAATTTCTCTTTAGGGAAATACCTATAGACACTGAAGACATTTGGGTGTATTTGCAATTTTAAAAGCCCTTGTGGATGTTCATTTTATATGCATAAGATAACAGATATTGTATGATGGTTTTTTGGCGTTTACTTGCTAGCAACCTAAAATCTCTATTGATTTTATGGTGTAAAAGTTGAATGGGACAAAGCCAACTATAAGATTTAGGTATTCTACATGCCATACAATATCAATGCAGAGAAAAAGTTATCCGACTATGCTAATTTGAAAGCCTTGTACCTACTGGGTTTCTTCCTCATCGAAAAAACCTATGTTGTTTTCTTTCAGAAGATTATATTGCTCCTCCGTTACTTCAAATATTAAAACTCCATATTTATGATCTCTTTTCCAATTGAATAACTTGCCCGCTTTTGAAGCTTCAAATACTGTGTTGAATTGGATTTTCTTCAACTTTTTATCCTTTACCTTTGTATCTGATTGTTAACAATTAAATGTTGCATTCTTCAACTACCAAGTTTTTACAAATATTATACATTATAATTTTGCCTGTATTGTGAAACCATGGAGGAAATGAGTTCAAGTAAAGTAAAACGATGATTCTATATTGTTATGTTTGTTATGTTCATTTTAATCGCATGTGTAACCGAAGAATCAGGACTGTTATTACCAGATAAAAAGAGAAATAACAGAAATTCAAATAAACGAATCTCTGTACAGTTAAAGGTAGGGTCTATTTTATCTGCACACTAGGACTGTTGATAACAATGTTTGTTTTTGTTACGGAAATTTCCCCATTATTTTGAGCTTCTAGGATTTCATTAACCGATTTTAAAACTCTGGCATTGGAACCCACGTTCCATTCTACATAATTTATTGCAAATAAAGGACTGTATTTTTCATCATCAGGTGTTGAGGAGGCAACCTGAAGTTGAAACCCTGCTTGACCCTCTCCTTTTATTCCGTTTGTAAACACATATCCTTGCTGGTGAGCTGACTCAGAGGTGTTAGCTAGGGATGGGGCGTAATTGATGACGAAATTAGTAGTGTTTGTTACAGAGGATACAATTTCTTTTACAGACGCATCAGTTGCAATAAAAAACGAAATGTTGCCGTTTACATAGCCTTTTGATGCCGGAACAGATGCCGATTCTGTGGTGGTGTTAGTGAAATCTGTCGATGTTTTATTTAAGGAGCTGTATGGCCATCTGAAGCCATGCTATTATTTTGTGCATATGATGTGTCGCTAATTACCTGGGTAGTCAGTACAACGTAAATACCGAGAATAAATGCCATGTACAATCTATTCCTTATTGGAAATTCTCTCATCCTGTCTATCATTTTTTAACCTATAAAAGAATTTTTGAAATTCTTGTTAACTATGCCTAAAATTATGTCTGCAAAACCAACAGTATTGCATTAATTAACTCTTTATTTTGTTATTGCTTGTAAATCTTGAATTGGATTATTCGCGATTTAATTTGGCAAGCCTTTTGGAGTCTCGTCAAAAAGGGTATTATGTGTTTAATTAGCAAAAAGTGATTTATGGTGTGGTTTCTTTATCTGTATTTTCATCAACTGTTTTCGGGTTGATGATTTTAGCCGTGTCAGAGAGTATGAATCAAATCTGTTAGTTTTCTCTTTGGTTTTGGTAACAGCATTTTCTTTGGATATCCAATGCATAACATTGAAGAAGGTTGAAGATCTGTATTGATTATGTTTTTTACCCGTTGCTCATCAAACATACCAATCCAAATGGAGCTTAAGCCCAAGGCATGAGCTGACAATTGGGCATAACCTGCAGCGAGTGTTGCGTCCTGGATTGAAAACTTGCGTATGATGTTTTCGGGAAAGTTAAGTTTGATTCTGCTTGAGTTTATGCAAAAAACCAGAACCAAAGGTGCATTAACATATGGTTGGTTGTTTGCAGCCGTTACCAATTTTTCCTTTAATTCATCTTTTGTGATGTGAAATATCTCAAACCCTTGGAAACCTCCGGCAGTTGGTGCTGTGTCTGCTGCGGCAAAAATGATATCAACTTTCCATGGCTCTATTTCTTTATTTTCAAACTTTCTCTGAGAACGCCTATTTAGCATCACATTAAAAATGTTACTGTTTAGTATGTCATCAATTCTTTCCATGTCATTACCACTGGGTCTTGTTTCCTTTGGGTATACGTTTGGAAGAATGTCTCCAGGAAACATTCTCTCAAGTATCTTGCTATCTTCGCTCAATACATTATTTTAGGGAACCAATAATAGAAAAGCATTATATGTTGCTGAGAATTATGAATAGGTTTTATTAACACTGGTGAACAATAAATCGGCAGTTTAATCTATTTATTGGCATACCAAAAGTTATTGTCTTTTCCTTTTTGTAATTTTGATTTATTAGGATATTCAGAACGGCCAAACATACAATCTAACGATATTAATTGTATAGTTTCTGATACATTAAATAGCGTGATTATTTTTTCTTTAGAGACTTCTTGATTTTTTATTACTCTTTAATCTTTTCTTTGTGAATTGCATTAATATGTACTTTGTAGATTACCTTGTATTGTGAGCTCGGATAAATATGCATATATGTGTGGTATGGATCCATTTGTCGGTAATTGCTATAGTCTCGACAACCAGAATAATGATCCGAATGCGCTTTTCTTTGTTATTTTAAGCGTATTACTTTCTCAAATGTGTGTTCTTTTTTAATATTTTGCATTCCATTGTGAGTATAATTTGAAGATGTGAAGATGTGAAAACACATTCCTTTATGTTTCCATTCATTGTTTTTGATTCCTGTTTTAATCATTTCGATGAATTGCAATTGACAAAAAGCACCCGTTAAAAAGTTAACTGCCTCCAGATTACACAAACCAACAATGTGTTAATTACAACAAAACTAATTGTTGTATTTTTATCTGTTTCAATATTTTATAACGCGTAAAGTAAATGAATTTATGGTATTTGGTATTAAAAATAAAGTATGAATGGTTATTCATTGCCTATATTTAAAAACAATAAACATGCTGCTATAATTTTAATTGGTATTTCGTTTATGATGGCCTGGCAGTACTTGTCTTCAGAAATATCGGGTTTTTTATCATATGTTGGCAATGGCATTTCTCAACAAGGTTTGGCCGAAGCACAACAACCTTCTGCACATAATTTACTAATTGATAAAACTATGGCCTCTTACAACAAGCCTGAAAACATGATGGAGGCTTCAGGACACTTTGCTAATAATCAAATAAGTGATGGAGTTGTTACATGGATACAGGGTGGATACTGGAACTTGCAAATTATTGATGCGCCAAAAAACGGTGATAGTGATGTCCACATGATCGACAGCAAAAGCAACAAAACAGCCAACTTCTTGGCGGATTTTACCATGATAAAACCAGACGGAAGTCTCTCGCATAACCACATGATCAATAATTTTTCATCGAACAATGTCATTCTCTCAGATAACGATATAGTTGTAACTGGATCAGCGGATATTCAATCTAATAACGGATTGGATTACAAACAGGTTCCCCTAATTGTTCATCTAATGGGTAAAAAAGTTTTGGGACTCACAATCGATGTAAGCAAAACCGAAGGACATTTTGCTAGCCCAAACGAAATGTTTGGAACACTTATCAGTGGAGTTGGAATTAATAGTTCTAATTCATCTTCGACAACAATGATGAATCGTGAAGGACCATACATGTCAAATGATTCGTTAGATGAGACACCAATGACCATGATGAAGCATTAGTTTATAAAACATGATTTTTTTTGTTCACATCTATCTTCTAGTTAATACCGGAATGTCGTTATTGTGATGAACGACCTATTATATTAAAACGTAATATATTAACCTCATTATTCTTTACTCTTTTTGCTAACCGCAATAACCATACGATCTTGTTTGCAGGCCAATGCTGTTTGGCAAATATTGATGGGCAATACAATTTCAAAAAGTTTTGGTTTTCATGTGATGTCATTAAAAAATAGTTTTCGAGGTGTTATTTTCCGGTCTAAAAAAACATAAAAAATATAATGTTCCTTGAAATGCGTTCTAGAACTTGTTGTTAAATACAAGTTAAAGTTAAAGTGCTATTTGTAGATTAAACCAAAGGGTCTAGTTTCGCTTTAAACCCTTTTTTAGGGGTTGTAATTAATTATTATGATATAATTGTTTTAGAGAAGATTGAGCATCTTTTCTATTCTTTTTCATATTGTGCTTTTCTCTTTCAAGTTATTTTACTTGACAACCAATAAGTTATTGTTGTAATTTAAAGGGCAGAAAAAAATGTTGAATTTTCTTGACTCTATTTTTGTATTTTTTGTTTTTGTTATTATTTGTTCTAAATGCTCTTTTCTAAACTTTCTTCTTCTAAATAGTGATGCAACTCATGGGCAATTTCCTCCTGATCTTCTAAAACATCCTTAAGCAAATCATCTAATCCGTGGTCCCCATTTTCTTTTGCAAAATCAACCCTTTCCCTGATGGATGTAATTATCTTTTGTTCTGCTTTTAAATCATTCTCCAACATGGTTCTAAGATCGTATTTGTCTTCACCTTCGTATTTTACATAAGACAGTTCTTCAAACCGTGATGGATTTGATGCGGGTATCCCTCCTGTCAAACTTATACGTTCGGCTATTTCATCAGCAAGTTCTAGATTTTTTTCTGCGTATTTATCTAAAGAATTGGATATGTGCTTCCAATCAGGACCCTCAACTATCCAATGCTGTTTTTTGAATTGATAAAATAACGTGAAATGACTTGCAAGATCTTTATTCAACTGTTCTATAATCTGTTTAGCATAATCGTCGGGTAATGAAATAGGATTTTTCTCTATTTCACCAAATTTTTGTACTGCTTGTTGTGCTTCATCCTTATTTTTTGATCTCATATTCTATCAATAATATCTTATTAACAGACTATATATCTTTTAGAAATGTTTTATTTTTCAGCTTCAGAAAAAACTACACACAGAATGTTACACAATAGATATAGTTTTGTTATCTAACACATATGCACATACATACATACCCGAAGGCATTATTTTGCAGCGTTTGGGTGAATCGTCTACTTGACCTTTTATAGATTGTAACTATATTTTTACTCACTTGCATACTTTTAAACCATGATTTGCATAGTAGTTTCCATGAACAAATCGCAATTGTCTAAAATACTGGGAGAGTTTTTCTAAATGCCAACTGTACAGTATTTTGAAATTCCGGCAGATGACATAGAGAGGGCGCAAAAATTCTATAGGGATGTGTTTGGATGGGACATGCAAAAATGGGACAACAGGGAAAACCCCGCGCAAGAATACTATATGTTTGAGACTCGAGATGATAAAGGAAACCCTGGATTAGGGGGTGGAATGATGAAACGCCAATCTCCTCAACATACAATTACAAATTACATTACTGTTTCGTCTATTGATGAGTATACCTCTAAAATAGAGCAATCTGGTGGCATGGTGATGATGCCAAAAACAAATGTGCCAGACATGGGTTTTATTGCAGTATGCTTAGATAGCGAAAACAATGTGTTTGGAATTTTCGAAGCGACCAATTCAAAACCGTAGATCATCATTTCTTCTAACAATGTGTTTTCTGCATCAAATTACGTTTATTTTACTTTTTCCAATATGGGTTTCAAATTCGAATGGGATGGGCTTTAACTTACTTTGTTCTATGTTAGTTAAAAATGGGATATATTATCACGGAAAAAAAATCAAATACGCTAATAATCAAAATAAACAGACCTGATGTCCTCAACGCTATCAATTATGACTTGGTTACGGAATTCAAAAACATTATGGATTTAGTTTTTTGTGATGGAGACGTTTATTCAATAATAATAACCGGTCAGGGCGAAAAGTCCTTTAGTGCGGGGGGTGACCTGAACCATGTCGTCAAGATGTCTCCATCAGAAGCTATAGATTATGCCAGCCATGTCCACGGTCTCCTTAACAAAATTGAAAATTTGGATAAACCTGTGATTGCTGCTATTAATGGTTTTGCTTTAGGTGGTGGTTGCCAAATTTCTTTGGCCTGCGATTTGAGAATTGCATCAAGCAACGCAAGAATTGGCCAAACGGAAGTAAAAATAGGCATATCTCCAGGTTGGGGAGCTACTCAGAGACTGTCAAGAATAGTGGGTATGTCAAAAGCTAAAGAAATGATATTTACAGGGCGGATAGTTACCGCAGAAGAGGCACATAATATGAAACTAGTCGATAAAGTCGTTTATCTGAATGATAATTATAATTCACAAATGCCTACCAATAAAATCACAGAGCCGAAGGAACTGACTTTAAAAGAAAGGTTAATTTCAGAGTGTATTGCCATGGCAGAAACAATAAATGGCAATAATATTACTGCCCTGAAGACTAGTAAAACTTTGATAAATAAAGCCCGGGATTCTAACATTCAAACAGGCCTTTTTTTAGAACAATTGGGATATAGGTTCTGCTTGGAGAACTTAAAAATTAAGCGTTGACTTGAACAATCGCCTTCGGGATTTAATATTGAACCCTGTTTGCCTGTTACTGGGTATCGGTATAGACTTGATATTAATAAATTCTTTAGATTTAAAAGTGGGTGAATACATTGTTGCTGTAGTTGATGTTGTTGCTGTTGAAACAGTTGGCGAGTTTATTTGAAATAATTATACAAAAATATGTATCTACATGTGTTGGGTGTTAGTATTCTCTACTCTGTGTGTTATAACTTTGAAAAAGATCAATAATTTTATTATGGGTGCTGTAGATCTCTGCCTTGCACTAAAAGATAAAAATAGTTAGTTTGTTTTTACTTTGATTTTTTTTGCCATTATTTTTTTTGTTTGTTGTATGATTATTTAAAATTAAATGAGGCTTTTTTATGTTCTCAACCAGTTAGGCAAAAAGAAATATCTGTCTTTGTAGTCGCGCAATTGTTGATATAAAGTTCCTAATTATAAATTTATTTTACAATGGGTATTTTGTGATATTGCTTGTCCATGAATTTAATTTAGGAAGATTTGGTATCTAAGGTTTACCTTATGATCAATAGACATATTGTTGTATATTGTATATGATACCCAATAGTTAAAAAAATAAATACTGGTATTGGTTAATATTATTGTTATAATGATTCTTCGAATGTGGGCTATTCTAAAGGAAATTGCTCAAGAATTTGGATGCCTTAGGGGAAATCACTGTTTAAAAGATGACGATAGGGGGATTTTAAATAATTCAAATGGATTTGAGCCTCGGTCATTTGAAACTGTATGCAAAAAGTGTGGGGAGCCATTGATTATTTAGAGAATAAGCAATGTAAACAAAAGAAGGATATACTAAATTGAAGAGAAGCGATACGACTGGTGGTTTAATATTTATTCTGACAATGATATGGGGGATGCCTATATTCCTTCATTTACTTATTTTGATCCTAGGATCATAAATGTTAAAGAAATATTCAAAAAATTAAAAAAACATGGTTTAAAGATGGGATCCATTAAATCTATTAACCATACCTATGATGAGTTGATTGATTAGCCTAAATGATTCTGATGGATTCAAAAATCATAAAATAAAGGCGTAAAGTGTGTATGGTGATTACTTTATGGTGTATTTTAATTTCTTTCCTTATGCTGTTGCCAAATAAAGCCATACAATAGGGACTTAATGGGTATTCTCTTGCTAATGATGAAGTATTGCGTTACAAACTCTTTCATACTGTATCAATATAAACCAGCGTTGTATGTTCTATAGAAAATAAAATGACACTTAAAGGAACAGGTTGTACACGGTAGGTTTTATATGGCGATACTTAAATATACACTAATGGTATAATATTTACTATATGAAATATAGAAGTAGAACTGAAATCGTAGCGATGATCCTTGAGGCGGCCAATGGGGGTACAACCAAGACAAAAATCATGTACAAAGCCTTTTTAAGCTATAGTCAATTAAGAGAATATCTTTCCGTTTTGATAGAGAATAATCTGATAGAGTATTTAGAAGGCTCTCCAATATACAAAACGACAGAGAAGGGCATGACTTTCTTGAAAATGAATAATGAAATTGAGGCGTTGCTTGTTACCTCGTCCTCTTCCAGAAACTCTAAAGGCATAGACAACTAAATCAAGAGCCATTGAAAGGGGGGGGGGGTTTTTCCCTTTTTAATGGGTTTGTAAATATAATTATGTGGACTTTTTTACAAGTATTGCAACTAAAAACCGTTATGCCCTTGAATGTTGAAAGGTAGTTCAAACAGACTGGCAGTTTGCCTGTGCCATTAATTTATCGATTGCTGTGTGTTGGATTTATACTGTTGAAACATCTGCATTATCAATACATTCTAAATCATGCTCAACAATTACTTGCGATAGTTCTAGTTTATCTCTAAAGTCGTATATGTGGGAATAATCCATATCTTTTTCTAAAAGGTGGTTTATTGCATCAAATCCTTTTTCTGTCAGCACTGCATACAGCCCTCTTATCTTTTCGATCCCGCCATAACCAATAGAGCCACAAACCATTATTTTCAATAAATAGTTTCAGACGATAGAGTATATAATAACGGTAAATCTGGTATTTCTGTTTGGTCTACTATGAGAATGATGCCAAATTAGGAATCTGATTTAAGTTTATCAATTGTTATGTTTTTGGTGTTATCGTTGTTATTACCTGTGTCTAATCTCCCTAACCGCCTGCATAACATTTTAAAAGAGTCTAGAGCATCTATTTCTATTACTCCTGGGAGATGCTGAATATTTGGTGAGTAGTTGTTTATAGTGTACAGATCTTGTATCCTTACCTCTATTTTGATGTCTTTAGTTTTTAGGTCTTCAGAATCAGATCTATTTATGATCTTTACGGAATTTGCAAAATGCTTTTGTTGCTTGTCCTCAAACGGATATCTTCCAGAATGAATTGTATCTTCTATCATTTTACATAGGTCTGATATTTTCATGTCTAATTTGATTTTGTGTTTTGACACTTTAATTTGTATTCTCGTGTTGTAAGTTATGCGTTCATAACTTTGGGAAATAACCCTGACTAGGATGTGAATAAAAGAAATTAGTTATTTGTTATGTGTTTCAATTTGCAGTTTTAAATTTAGTTTAGGTATTGTTTGTCACAGATGAAATATTGAATATGTTTTTATGTGCTACAGCTATTTTCCGAGACTTAATGCAATTATGAAACCCAAAAATTACGTTCTGTCGATATAATAAAAAAACATTGTGGATTATTTTAGCATTGTACACTCGCTTCCACTGGAGAATGTACGGAGTTTCCATCCTCTTTTAATTTCCATGAATTGGCGGTTTTGACGGCTTCAATTTCGCAGGGTGATATTATTCCACTACCCGTGTCAACACGTTCTGTCATTAGGTTGCCATTAAAATTGGCATGACCTAGCCCTAACGTATGGCCGAGTTCGTGTTTTGTAACTTGTTCTATTTGTGCTGGACTAAATTCATAATCATATGACTCTTCTGAAACTGTAATGAGGGATTTTCTGATGGACCCTTGACTGTCAAAATAGTTTACTGTTTTTCCTGCAATTTTTTTCCCATCGTCTCCAAAGGAGATGGTTATGTCTGCATTGTCATCATTAGTTTCCATAAATTCTATTTCATTTATCGCTTCATTCCACGAGTTTAGTGCCTCCTTAGCTGAGTCTTTGAGTTTATTGTCTCCATCTTCAATTACATACGTGAGAATGCCATCTTCTAACTCAATACCCCAGCCACAACAGACCTGAATTGAGTTTTCTTCCATAAAATCATCATCACCCCTCTCATCTTCATCATCACCCCTCTCATCTTCATCATCGTCATCATGATCTTTTGCAAATGCCATGTTTGCATTACTAAACAGAGTAAATACTAGCAAGAGTGAGATGGAAATAATCTGTAATTCTAAGGATATTTTCATACGTTGTTTTTATCCCTCAATTATTCTATATTAACAATATTTATCTATTACATAAAACCTATATTTTTATTGGGAAAGTTCCTGTCGATAAAACTTTTACAATGTTTTTATAAATTTCAATATGACTGCTCTCTACAATTTCTAAAATCTATGGTAAAGAATGCACACATTTATCTTCAATTGCTCTGGATTATCATGTAATGTCTACTACTGATAATAGCAAAGTAAATACGATTTTGGATTTATACAGGATTAACGATAGTCATAGAGATTCCAGACTTTGGTTTTTAGATGAACTGGATGCTAATAGTTACGAGGATTACCACAAAAAATATTCCAATTCCCCGGTCGAAAGATCACATTTTATCGCTGTGTGTGGTTTCTTTGAGCTTTCTGGGGTTCTTTTGAATCATGGTTTGGTCGATCCTGACCTTTACTTTGATATATTCAACCCTAGTCCATTTTGGCATAAAGCGCGACCAATAGTGGATGGGATGAGGGAAAAAAGACCACACATATATGAAAATTTTGAATTTTTGAATAACAAGAGACAAAATTGGACAAAGAAAAGAAAAGAAGAAGAACAAGGAGAAAAAGCTGTATGAGGGCGACAACATAAACAACAGCGACAGCGACAAAATTACAAGTATGATGGATTGGTTAATTTGTGTAATCTTTCTGCAACACGATGTCTTTAATCCTTGCCTTTTATATCTGCTCTTTGGATTCAGTCGCGTTGTTTAGGTGGGCATTTATCTCATAACTATTAAATTTCTCCAAAGATGATCTATAGAATGTGGATAAAACCGAAAACTGTATCCGGAACGAACATGGCTTGTGTAAAGGTGACCTAACTGAATTCATTAATGGTTCAAAAACAATAAAAATTTGTCAATGCCAATGTCATGATAATATGTATCAATTAGTTCGGAGGATGCATATCTCAGATAAGATGCAGTAAATTACTTAATCATCATGCAGGTAATGCGGTGATCATCATGCTGCTCTCTATTTCCGAATCCTGTCATAATTTTAAAATGGTTTGTTTTACAAATCTACTTTACTATTTTGTGTAAAGTTGATGATATTCTATGATTTGTAAAATTTTTAGTTTATCTCCACCATAAATGCTCTTTGAAATTAAAGCACTCCAAGATAGATGCAATTTAACAATTCTCAAATAACACAAATTAGGGTATTACTCCGGAGAAACAATATGCACATACACATTAGCGTACTCTCATCCAAAGAAAAATTAAACCACTATTAGGTTATTTTAGATAAATTGACGAATACTGCTGCTACTTTCATTTGATATTTTAATGTAGGTGCTGTATGCATATATGTATGCTTTAAATTATGTTATTGTTGTTGTTTCTGTTTTCTCTGTTACTTTTCTATAGTTAGAACGTTAGTCCTGTGAAATCCTGATTGTTCGTATCCGTCTTCTCTTTTTTTATACTTCATTTTAAATGATCTCTAATGGTATGAAAGTTTGTGTTACTAGACGTGATAAAAAAAACAGGTGCGAATTGAGGACCCAAGGCATTAAGTGGATAGAAAAAGCGTTGCATTTTTAACATTGATGACATCATTACTCTACGGCATGGATGATAAATCAAGAACTCCATATTTAGTAATATTTGGATAAAATTTCACTTGGGTTAATTTTACTGGCAATGGGGATGTAAATGAAAATGGAATTGATCTAGATATAAAAGATAGACAGAATGAAATGGTTAAAAGTAAAATAAATGATTTTTATGATGGTGGTTACTGATATCCTAAGGCAACACAAAACTATTGTATTTCTTGACAGTCATTTTGCCGGGTAATCCTCATCCCTCTCCAAAACTGGCCCTCTTGATGCTCTACCGCCACCTGATCGCGACCCACTAATGCTGTCGACGGAATCTAGGTCATTTAGTTGTTTAAGTAATTGAAGGTTAATGCGATGTTCAACTACTGCATGATTGTGTTCAAAGAAAGCCGGTACTACACCCCATTCTTTCAATATTAAATTTTTTAATTCATCTTTATTTGAGTTGTCTTTAACATGAATCTGAAGATTATACCCTGGTGACTCTTTTTCTTCTTTTAAAAGAGGCATTAATTCAAAAATTAGACTTTTATTCACTTTTGGCAGTTGTGTTTTTATTGTGTTCATAAAATCATCATATTTTGTTGCAATGTCTTCAATACCGCTCATTACATCCATAATAATGTAATTTCTATAATAAGATATCTCATATTTCTAAGTAAAAAACCTGATTGTATGTGTCCTAGTTTATTTCTTATTATGTAAATGTATTAATATATAATTCCAATTATTATCTCCCAAACAGGTTGTTAATGCAATGTTTGGACAGTCTGGATAAATGCTTGAATATGCAGTTTCATAATGGGGTTTATAAAAAAGGCATACCCTGACTAACTGCAAGGTAATTTATTTCGTTATTTCGTGATAGCTTTCTATGAAGTCTATGGAAGTATACATTATATTATGTGTGACAATAAATCAGAAGATGACCCTGTTATCTCCTAGAAAAACAATTGCCTTACTAAAAAGAGATAAAATTTGAGTTATGTAAAATCTGGGGTAATGCCCGGTGGATTTATTCTGATTGGTATTGTTGTATAAAAAGGAAAGAATGTGTAAATCCCAGGGCCGATGCCTAAATCCAGTCTTTTCACGTAGACTCAAGTTACCAAAATATAATACATACGTTGATGGTGGGTGTATATGTAATATTTGGCATTTAAGCTAGAATTAAAAAATGACCATGTTCTCAAAAGGTGCATAATAACAATTTTGGGCAAATATTAATGGAATCAGATGGTGAATACATTTTCTTTTTCAATGTGTTGAATGACCCTTGTTTTCTTGTTTGGTTAAGATCATTGAAAAAGTAAAGAGTGTGTTTATATACTCTGAGACTTTAATATTTTATTTCACCTTTTTGGCGCTGTTAACTTAACGATAAATCTATAGCTTGAAGATGCT
>JADDOW010000041.1 GCA_016782225.1 Nitrososphaeraceae archaeon | reverse complement strand
CACATTTGTTGGCACAGCTATAATTGCAACCGCATATAGAAAAAAATTCCATTAGTGAATTGTTTATTTTTGCTATCGTTGCGTTGAATACATAATGGCGAATATTAACCTCATAACTTTAATAATCCCTTAATATAGCTAGATTTATAAAAAATGAGCCTGGCAAAAACAGACTATGACATCATTGTAGCAGGTGGCGGATTAGCAGGCATGATTGTGGCTTCATCTGCAGCATATTACTCTAACCAGAGGTTAAAGATACTTGTAGTTGACAAAAATCCAAGAGAAATCCAGGGCAGAAAAACAATATCAGGATGGATATGTGGAGACGCAGTTGGGAAAAACACCGTAGACTACATGAAAGATAGGATAAAAATCTCATGGGGCTCACCAGAGATTGAACACCCTGTCAAAGGGGTTGTGGCCTTTTCACCTGATCACCAAACCAAAGTGTCATTTGATGGCGAGGGATACATCTTAAATAGAAAGCTCTTGCCTCAAAAGCAGTTTAGGGAGGCAACCAATTTAGGGGTTGAGGTTGCGAACAACACCATAATAAGAAAGTCACTCACGGATAGCAACTATGTAATAGGCATCGAAGGCGAAAACACAGAAACAAAGGAGATTTTCAAAAAAACAGCAAAAGTAGTGGTTGACTGTACAGGTGTAACATCGGTCCTAAGAACAAACCTCCCAATAAAATCCTTCATTCAGAGGCGAATAGATAGGAACGACCTTGAGGCAACTGGGAGATACATCTATGACTTTGACTCAGAGGATGGGCAAGAGGACAAAACTTTTTTCGATCCAGACTATTGCATAATACATCTGGATCAAAAACTTTCACCTGGTGGTTATGGGTGGGTTTTTCCCAAAGGTAAAAACAAGGTAAACATAGGACTGGGTGTTCAGCAAAAGCTTTTTGACAAAGCAAACAAAGAGCTAGGAAGCAAAAGGGACCTTAAAAAACTAATTGATGATTACGTAAATATTAACCCAGCAATTAAAAACCCAAAGATATCAAATGAGGAAGAGGACACAGGTAATGAGTGGGGCACATGGCAGGTTTCAGTCAGAAGGCAAAACGATTGCCTGGTGGCAAACGGATATGTAATGGTTGGTGATTCGGCCTGGATGCCAAAACCGCTGGATGCAGGTGGCATAGGACCCGCCATAATTGCGGCTACCATTGCAGGAAAAGACATAGTAGAAGCAATAGAAGAGAATGACGTATCTGAAAAAGGCTTATGGAGATACAACAAGAACTTCATTAATGAGTATGGATACAAAACGCCAGGTTTGGAGGTGTTCAGAAGAATGCTGCAACAACTAACAAACGAGCAGATCAATTACGGGATGAAACACTTTTTGTCCAAGATGGATATTGAAAAAATAACCAATGGCGAACATCCGGTATTTGGCACCTTAGACAAAATTGGCATGCTGATAAGGGGGACACTCAATAAAAAACTAGCAGAGGACCTGAAATACACATCAAGCGTGAATGAAAAGTTGGTAAACCACTATAGAAACTATCCCGAAGCTCCGGAAGGTTTTGTTAACTGGTCCAACACATTAAATAAATACCTCACAGAGGCATTTACCAGATTTCTATAGTTTTATTTTTTCTTTGATTTTTTTTATTGAGAATTCACATATAGGCAGTGTTTTTTGTTTTTTTTTTGGCAGAGTTTATAACAATGAATTATTCGACAAACCCCACTATCGTCATCTCCGTTCCGAAACGCGTTTGAACTCATTTAGGAACATTGTCCTTTGGTATTCCTCAGTCATTGTGATTCTGACATCCTCCATCATTCTTTTGGAAACATCCAATTTTTTTCTGATCCCTGGAATAAGGTTATCATAGAAGGAAAAAGGATAAACCAAGTTGTAGATAGACTGCATGATCTCAAATAGAGACAGCGAATAACCATGGTTGTTTTTCCTGAGATTGTCATAGATCATCCTTTTTATTTCGCCGGTACAGTCCAATAGCCCAGTAACATATGCATTTAGGGAAACATTCAGTTTATCATGGCCACTTAAAAAAGACTTTCTTTCAACGATTTCTTTTAAGACGTATGCTTCAACATATTCTTGCTCTGCAGGCCACAAATATCGATCCAAATCGCAAATAACATAGTCTTTCAGTTTTTTGATTGAGGAAGACGCGCTATTTAGCATGGTTTCAGAATCTTTGACTTTGCCACCATGCAAAAGGATTATTGCTTTACTGCACAATGAAATGACTTCCCGGGTCTCCTTTATCAAAGCCTCCCTTCTTTGTTCTAATTCTTTCATCTGGCTTGAGAGACTGTTTAAAGAGTTTTGCACATTTTCAAAACTTACACTGTAATCCATTTACAAATTAACTTGATGCCGGTATGGATATAAATAGTAAAAAGGATAGTAGCAAAGACCCAACAATCTCAATAAAGAAAATCTAAAAAAAAATTTATTACATGACAAAATAACAAAGATGTTTCGATTGACCAATATTCGTAGAAGCAGGGGATACAATTTTGAGCACAATCTTGTCAAAAGGTTGAACATGGGTGGGTGGAGGGCAAGAAGGTTGGGAGGCTCAAGCACCGGACTCCCCGATATTGTAGCAGTCAACAACAAGGAATCCACATTGCTATCAATAGAGGCCAAATCCGGAACAAGTAGCAGCATATATGTTCCAAACGATCAAATTGACAGGTGTTTTTTAATAACGGAAATGTTTGGTGTGTACAGTAATCGCCACATCATACTTGCGTTCAAGTTTATGAGAAAGAAAAGACTGATGATTGGGGGCGAGATAAAGTACCAATCAAGAAAAATAAGGGAATACTACAAAATAATCAAATTCAAAGGAAAACCAAAAAAGTTTCCCATCATCAAATGCAATTACAATGGAGACACCTATGCGATATACAAGACAAAAATCAAAAAGGTAAAGCTTAAGGACTTCAAGTTGCCTTTTGATTCCTAAACAATTTTTGACAACAGCAAATTTAAAACAGAAATTCGCAAATTTAACGATAATGACAAAAAACATATTGTGGCGAGAGGGATGGATAAAACCCCTTCTCACGGAGTCCCTACCGTCAGAAAAATGCGGCATTTGCAATAGAGAATTTGGTGAACTAGATTTTGTAACCTCATGTGAGTTTTGCGAAATAGGCATTATTCATGACATATGTGCCAATAACCACATATCTACAACACATGCCAAAGAACTGGGGGAAAAAATAAACAAACACAAGGAAAAGCAGCTGCATTCGTTTCAGTAAGTAACAATTGCTATATTTATAATGTCTGGTTGGATAAGTTAAAAAAAGGACATTTCATATGCGTAAAAATAATTATGAAGTAGAGAAAGGGTTTGAGCCGATTACATCTCAACAAATGTACAAGATTGAAGATAACGGCGAAAAAGTATTTGGAATGAAGAAATTATTGATGATGGAAAACGCAGGCTCCAGAATAGCAGATTTCCTGATAGATTCCTTCAAGGACGATCTTGGAAAGAAGAGAATCATATCTATTTGCGGCTTGGGGAACAATGGCGGCGACGCAATAGTGGCCACCCGCCACCTTTCCGCGTATTTATCCTCAAAGTTTTCTGCAGAAAGGAATGGTTTGGTTTTAGTGCTGGTTGGCAAACCAGGCCAAATAAAAACCGAAGAATCCATGGCTAACTGGAAGACGGTTGAAAAGATAAGATCGATAAAGAAAATATGCTTTGATGCACAAAATATAAACGACATTCTAACAGAGATAGGAAATTCGGACATAATAATAGATGGATTGTTTGGAACAGGAATCAATGGCGCGATAAAAGAACCCTTTTCAAAAATAATAGACACAATAAACCAACAAAAATCAAAATCGTTTATCTTTTCTGTAGACATTCCCTCTGGCTTAAATCCGGACACTGGCGAAATTTATGACAAATCCGTAATAGCCGATTCAACAATAACGTTTCACAGGATAAAAAAAGGCCTTTTAGAAAACATTGGATATAGCGGAGAAATACACCCAGTAAAAATAGGAATCCCAATTGAGGCAGAACTGGAGGTGCTCTAAAAATGGTAAAAATAGAGCAATTTTTGGTAGGTAATATGGATAATTTTACGTATGCAATCATTGATGAGACAAACAGAAAATCAATTATAGTTGATCCTTCATGGGATCTGGAAATCATTTTCGACTTTCTGGAAAAAAACGGGATAGAAAACACATTCATCATAAACACACATTCCCATTTTGACCATGTGCTTGGTAACGATCAAGTGGTCAGGAGGACAGGTGCAAAAATAATTCAACACAAAAGTTTCCCCCTAAAGAAAGACATCGAAGTAAATGACGGTGAATCCATAAAGTTTGGCGAATCAGAAATCAAGATAATACACACACCAGGCCACTCAGGAGACAGCATCTGCTTAATCATTGATGATAAAATATTGTTGACAGGGGACACATTGTTTGTGGGGAGTTGTGGGCGATTGGATCTGCCGGGTAGTGATCCCAATGAGATGTACAATAGCGTATACAACAAACTAATCAGCCTTGATGGAAACTTGATTGTTTATCCGGGGCATCACTATGGAAGCACCAAAACATCCACCCTAGGTAAAGAGAAAAGCACAAATTTTGTATTCAAGTTCCATAGTCGACAGGAGTTCCTAAATTTTATGGACAGGTAACCCAACAAAAGAAGGGGCATAAAAAGAGATGGAGTGCAAAATTATGCCGTGTATGGCATGCATGCTATTTTTTGGCTAAAAGGAAGGTTTAACCAGTTTAGCTATAATATGCGCACACACACAAAAAAGCATATGGAGCATTCAATCAATCAACCTAAAGCACCAGCATGTAAAAAGAATTCTTTTCCTGCCAATCGGATGGTCGGTCACCTAAAAACACACAGTCGGCGGGATTTTGGAAGAGACAGACTCAGGCATTGTTTAAATGACTTCCATACAGCGTAGAAATAACTGTTTTGTTATTGTGTTTTTTTATGATATTGGTTTTTCAATCGTGGCGGAATAATTCTTTTCCAGATCATGCAAAAAGATTTTTTGGGTGAGGGAATGTTCTTTTAAGTATGCAGCTATTGTAGCTCCGCCGGCACCTGCACCCTCCTTTACAAATCCTTCCGAGTATGACCTCAATCCCGTTTTTGTGGAACGGTCCAGTCCCAAATCCGAATAAAGAACAGGAACATCATCCGCAATCTGTTTTAACAGCCCTTCCAGGCTTGACTCTACATCGTTGACTACATACGATGTTGTTCCTATGCACAGGTTATTGTTGAATCGGATGTTTAAGGATTTTAATAGTGCGACAATGCAGCACATTTGGGTCCCTCCAGCTAGTATCACCTTTTTGTTGTCAGACAGAATCTCCTGCACCATACCCAAAACAGTTGGCATCATCGGGTCGCCTAGGTGGGAAATGGCACTAAAGGGATCATGCCGATAATCGCCAAATTTAATGCCGGACTTTAGCATGGATTTTTCCACTATTTTGTTTTTTAGTTGATGCGGATTGTGTGGCATACTGCTGCTGACCTTGTTGCAGGCGTCATAACCCAGCAACAATAATACCCCCAATGCGGTTGTTGTTCCGCCTGGAATGCTTTCGCCAATAATCAAAAGATCATTGTTTTTAGATATCTGTTTCCCTATTAGTCTACCCATCTCATAGTTTTCCATCACGTCTTTTAACTCTAAAGCTTTTTCTACAGCAATATTCCGACCAAACTTTGATTTTATATCTATATGCGGAAGAATAGGTTTTACCGCCAATCCAGAATCTATTACGGTGATAGGGATATTTGCAAGCCCCAATGCTGTCTTTGTTATTATTGCAGGTGTCGGTTTGCCATCCGGTGTGGCTGGGATGGAATCTATGCATCTGCATCTTCCAAAATGTATGTATTCCGCGTCGGCAGCTGGCGTGAACTTTAATAATTCAGTATTTGCTCCAGCAATAGTCAGTCCGGGTATTGTGGCGGTTTCGGTATAGGATATTGCAAACAAAAAAGAGGAATTATTGGGTTTAAAATTATTTAGGCTAAAACTTCCAGATTTAGCATCGATGGTTTTGATATTGGCGTTTTTCAATCTATTGTGGTATATCCTATTGATTGAAAAACTTTGCTTGCGATGATTTTGTTGCCAAGCCTTGCTTTTTTTGAGAGCACAATAAATGGCAATATGCACACCACATAACAAAAGACACCCGCAAATATGAAAAAAGTTTCATACATGCATCTTTTGCCATCTTTTGTTTCCGTTTTCCGTTCCCATTAACAAATAGACCCTATCTTTCATGCAGACGAAATATGTCCCACATAAAACTCCCCGTGTCTTTTTAAATGTCACCAAACTCTGCACAATACGGGCTTAGGATTCATAATCCAGAATCCAAACTCAATACTTTAATTTAAATACAAGATTTTCAGAACTGAGAAAATATGGTTAAAACAGAAAAGGTAAGAGGAGGTATGCTAGTAGCTATAGCAGTCATAGGCTTTTTAGTTTATTCGTATGTTCTTTTTGCTACAGACCTTGGTGTGATGTTGATGAAACTAACTGCAATATCAATAGTTGGAATCATATTTTTTATAATAGGTTGGATAGGCTTTACGCTAACCACCGATGAAAACTCTACCAACAACTCAAACTAGCTGCTTTTTATGTAAATATCAGTAACGGTCTGGTAAACTCTTGGGCCCACGGCCCTAACAATTTGGGTGTGTTTTATCTGATAGTCGTAATTTGAGAATAGGGAATGGACATTGTTTTCAGAATCACCCACCGCATTTGACTTTGTGTCGCTTTTTATATGCGAAAAGAAATGCAGGTATCCGCCAGATGGCTTTATGCAATTTACGGATATGTCTATAAATTCAAAAGCCTTTTCAGGCAAAGGCATAAGTATTCGATCTGCTTTATTTTCAAACAGCCCAGAAGCCAATATGTCCTGTGCATTGCCATGCATGGAAATTATTCGATCTTGGAGTTTGTTTAGTTTTGAGTTTATTTTACTCAAAACATATGCATCCAGGTTTGAGTCAATGTTATATACCAATGCCGGGGTTTTTTTTGCGATAATAATCGAGAATGTTCCTATTCCACCAAACATGTTGATAACAGTCTCGTTTTCAGACACTAGATTTGATATTCTTAGCCTTTCTGTAGATAGGCGTGGGGAAAAATATGAGGTGGCAACATTTACAAAAAATTGGCACCCATATTCTCTATATATAGTAACGTACCTGTCATCCCCCGCAATTAACTCTAAGCCCCTAAGCCTATATTCACCATCTACAGCAGTTTTCTGCAAGAATATGGTCTTTAAGTTTGAAACATTAGATAAAAGGGAATCACCAATAAGTTTTTTTTTCATCAAAAGGGAATCAGGAATCTTAATTACGGCAATGTCCCCAATTATGTCAAAAGAGGAAAAGACATCAGAAAGCTCGGCGTCTGATAGGACATCGCCAAGTAACCTCTTTAGTAATTTTGTCATAAATAACTGATAAAAAATGTTTATTTTTTTATGTAATAATAATTTCCCTCTTTCTTCTGTAGCCTGTCAAGGCGGCTTTCTTCTTTGTTGACTCTTGGGCGGCCAGTGGTCTCATCCCTTCGGAACGAAATGTTCAGCGATTTTAAAAACTCATTCATTCCAATCTCTTTGGTCATGGGTGAATATCCAGTTCCCTCGACCCCAGGGATGCCGTCAAAAATTATCAATGAATCAGACACTAAATCGACAAGTTGGATGTCATGATCAATGATGAGTGCGGATTTGCCTTTTGATTTTATGAACCTCTGGACAAACTTCGCCAAAGAAATCCTATCTTCAATGTCCAAGAATGCGGACGGTTCATCAAGTGCATAAATGTCTGCATCCCGAACCAAAGACAAGGAAACAGCAACTTTTTGTAGTTCACCTCCACTAAGGCCTTTGACCGATTTGTCGTAAAGCTTTTTCAGGCCCAACGGAATCATAATCTGCTCCTCCAATAAAGAACCTTCGAACTGGCCATTATTAGCAGAGTAAATTAATGAACGCACATCCCCATCTATGTCCTGATTTAGGTATTGCGGCTTGTAGGAAATCCGAACCTCCGAATCCAGTTGACCCTCATCAATCCGCTCCAATCCAGACAGCATTTTCATAAAGGTCGTTTTTCCCAAGGCGTTAGCTCCAACTATACCTACAACTTCGCCCTGGTGAATTTTACCGCCATTAACTTTGAGGTTAAACGTCCCTAAAGTTTTTTTGATGGAGGTATAGTTTACAATAGATGTGCTGGATATCATATTTTCGTTGGCACTGGATATATCAAATTTATAGGCTTTGTCTCTAAATCGTACGTTTTCTGTTGGGATAAAGCCTTCCAAAAAGTTATTGATGCCTATTTTTGTACTTTGTAAAGAGGACACTATGCCATAAGACCCGGGTTCCCCATAAATAATAAAGATGTTATCCGACAGATAGTCCAATAATGACATGTCATGTTCAACTATCATAACACTCTTGCCGTCTTTGGCCAAACCGTTGATTACCTTGCTCACGGCAAGTCTTTGATAGATATCATTGTAGGAGGAGGGTTCATCAAAGAAATAATAATCGGCATCCTTTGACGCAGATACTGCAACTGCAACTCTTTGAAGCTCACCGCCACTTAATGTGGAGATGTCTTTGGTTAGGGAGTTTTGTAACCCTAGTTGGTCGACCAACAAATCTCGGGTTTTTCGTTCATCATATTTCTTTAACAATTCCGCAACGGTCCCCTTAAAAATTTTAGGGATAAGGTACACCAATTGTGGCTTTATTGATGTCCTCAAAGATTTTGTTGAAATCTTTTCAAAATGTTTTTTGAGTTCGATATTTGAGAGTCTATCAAAAACATCTTCCCACTCCAGGTTTTTATCAAAGCTTCCAAAGTTAGGTTTTACATTTCCAGATAGCAAATTAATAATCGTAGACTTGCCCATACCGTTTCTGCCTACCAAGCCAGTAACAGAACCTTCTTTCGGGATAGGCAATTTGTAAAGTCTAAAACTGTTTACGCCATATTGATGAACCTTATCAAAACCAATCTCACGGGCAAGGTTGACTATAACAATAGCATCAAATGGGCATTTTTTCACACAAATTGTGCAGCCGGTGCACAAATCTTCAGAGATAACAGCCTTACCATCATCTGGCCTTTGGATAATACACTCACCGCCAGTTTTATTCACAGGGCAATAAATAATGCACTCCTGGCCACATTTTCTTGGTTGACACAACTCTTGGTCCAGAACAGCTATTCTATGGGTAAAATTTCCGTGTTTATCCAATTTAACACATAATACTCACCATGATACTATTTAAATCCTAAATAGAACCATCCCACAGATATGGTTCAAAAGGCACGATAAGAATTATATATGGCCCAATCGTTATAGCATTTAGCCGGCCATAGCGTGAGGGCTCGACCCGGACCCATTCCGAACCCGGAAGTCAAACCTCATGTCGCTGCTGAATACTGACGTGCGTGAGCCGTTGGGAAGCAGCAGTGCTGGCGCCTTATCTTTAATTTTATAATCAGATAACAAAATCAATGTTTTACTTATTTTACAATTCATAACGGTTTTTTCATGCATCATAAATGCTATTTGTCACATATCGACAAAAATAATTATTTAAATAGACAAAAAATATGCAAATAAAAGGTATGAATGGCAGCGAACCCATATAGAAATTGACGCTTAACGCTTTACAATACTTACAAAAGGTTTTGCTCCAACATTTTGACGGTTGTTCGTATACCAAATCCAGTGGCACCTTTTGGATTATAACTTTTTTCAATAGTACCGTCCTGAGTCCATGCGGTACCAGCAATATCAATATGTGCCCAAGGCAATTCATTAACAAAATGGGATAGGAATGCAGCGGCGGTTATTGCACCGCCCGTTCTTCCACCTATATTTTTAATATTCGCAACGTTACTTTTTATAAGCTCTAAATATTCATCAAATAGGGGCAATTGCCAAATTTTTTCACCAGACGCCATCGAACTGCGAACTATTTTTTGTATAAGGTCGTCATTGTTTCCGACTATTCCTGCAACATTTGTCCCTAGGGCAATTATGCATGCCCCAGTCAGGGTTGCAAAATCAATTATGCATTTGGGGGAGTAATGCTCTACACCATAAGACATGGCATCGGCTAAAATCAACCGGCCTTCTGCATCAGTATTTAAAACCTCAACAGTTTTGCCATTGTACATCTTTAGGATATCACCGGGCCGGTATGACGAACTGGATGGCATGTTTTCAACCGACGGAACAATGCCTACAACGTTGACGGGTAAATTAAGCATACTCAATGCCTTGATTATTCCAAGAACAGTGCATCCACCACTTTTGTCAAACTTCATTTCGTCCATTTTGTCACTGGGTTTGATAGAAATTCCGCCTGTATCAAAGGTAACGGCTTTGCCAACCAAAAGAACAGGTTTTTCTCCAGAAATGCCTTGATTGTATTCCAATATAATCAACTTTGGGGGGTTCTCACTGCCTTTGCCCACGGAGACTATACCATTCAGTCCCAAATTCTCCATTTGGTATTTATCTAAAACTTTGACTTTTACTCTGTTCGTCTCCTCCAAGGAAATCGCAGAGGTCGCCAGTTGAGCGGGATTAAGATGATTGGGGGGCGAATTGGCCAGGTCTCGCGCATAGAAAACAGATTGGGCAATTATTAAGGTTTTTTTAACGATCTCCTCAAGTTCGGTATGGAGATCTTCTGATATGATGGAAATGTTGCACAAATCATAGAAATTTGACTTGTCTTCACCACTGTCCTTATATTTGTTAAACTCATAGAGAGAAAGGGACAGACCCTCAACAATAGACTGCACATTGTCAACAGTGTTTTTATAAAAATTTGAGATTATGATGTTATGAGCAAACAATTCCCTTGCCTTTAGTGATATGATTCCGCCTATTTGACGGATTTTGTTGGAATCTAACTCATCTTGTTTTCCCAATCCAACCAACAAAATTCTTAGGTATTCATCTTTTTCACCTTTAACCAGAAACAAAAGGTTTTTTCCAAATTTTTTTGCGTTTTTGTTTGCATTGGTTATGAGACTGATGGTTTTTTCATTTAAACCAATGGAGTTAATTTTATCCAAGTAATTCGGGTAATCAGCATCCTCATGTAAACCGACAACAAATAAGCCGTCGGTCAGATTAACATCGTCATAACTTTTAATCGATATCTCCACCATAACAGATATTTCAATGCCCATTTTATAATTACTTATCTAATTTTTTTCAAGTGGTATGGAAACAACACATAAAAAGTCTGTTTTTGATACTAATCCTGCTATCCTGGTAAGTTTATTATTGCTTCCATTTTATCGAACACCCTATTGATGGGTCAAAATCCTTTTCAATTGCAAGTCCACTCAACAGTCTATTTATGTTCTCCTCCATAGTATTTTTTGATGGGGTCATACCGGGATCCAAGGCATCGTTGATTTTTCCATGGAAAACCAGTTTCCTATTCTCATCAAATAAAAATGGATCTGGGGTGCAAACCGCACCATATTCTTTTGCCACTCTCTGGGTATCGTCTATCAGATACGGGAAATTAAGCGAGTACTCTTTTGAGAATTTTATCATGTTGTCCAGCCCTTCATCCTCATAGTCAGGATCGTTACTGTTAATTCCTATAATTTGCAGATCCGAATTGTCAAATTTAGTTTGGAGATCAACAACATCGCCTATCCTTGCTTTAACATACGGGCAATGGTTACAGATAAAGACCACAAGAATTGACTTGGAATTAAAGTCATTCAGCGAATACGTTTTGTTATCTACCCCCTTTAGCGAAAAATCCGGGGCTACTGAACCAGAAGTCAATTTTTGAGAGGAAAGTGTTTTGGCCAATGCAATAACATACGGTTAAAATAAGATAAATGTTTTCCACACAATAAAAACGGTCACAACGGCATGTGGAACTCCCATTCTAGTGACCCATCAAAGACCGGCCTATTCCCTTAAATAACGCAGCATCAAATGAACTTTGGTTTAATAAACCCCGGCCATCATAGATTGGGGTTTTGCCTGTTTTGTCTTTGGATAAAGCAGAATACTCTCTGTGGTCTGTGGCCAAAATAATTAGATCCCTGTTTTTAATCGAAAATTCAAGGTCATTTGTTATTTTTATTGTTTTGTTTTTGGCAACCAATGACTCATCGTTGGACATGGGATCGTGAATGATTATATTTGTGATTTTTAATTGTAGTAACTTTTTTACCAGGCTGTAGGTGGGTGAAAGCCGCGTATCTGAAACACCCCCCCTGAAAGATAGCCCCAATATAGTCACCCTTGCTTTTTTCACATCCTTTTTTGAGATCATTTTTAATGCTTTGGATAAAGCATAATTGGGCATGTTGTCATTGATTGCCCGGCTTGTTTTTGTTATCTTGCAGTCAACCTTGTTTTTGGTTGCAACATCCAAGATAAATTGGGGGTAAACGGGAATACAGGCACCACCAACCCCGATTCCAGGATTATGGATGTGGCAAAACGGTTGAGAGTTGGCCGCGTTTTTTGTTTCCCAAAAATCGATCCCCAATTTTTCGCACAATATGGACAATTCATTAGCAAGGGCAATGTTGACATCTCTATAGACACCCTCAAACAGTTTTTCTGCCTCTGCGGCCTTTATGCTGGAAATTCCAATAACCCCCTTTTTGAATATTATAGAGAATACGCTTTCGGCCAATTCCAAACTGTGTCTTTCTAACCCAGCGACAATTCCGGGATGGCCTTCCTCTATGTCATAAATTGCCCGGCCTTCATAGATTCTTTCCGGATTGTAAACAACAGAGAAATCCTTGCCAGCTTTTAGTTTGCTTGCTTTTTCCAATATTGGAATCAAAAACTTTTCTGTTGTTAGAGGAGGTACCGTGGGATGGAGCGAAACAATATCATTGGGTTTTAGGCCCCTGCTTATGGATAATGCAACTTCTTTGACTGCGCCAAGATCTGCGGTCTTATTCTTTATTAAAACGGGTACGCATATCATTTTTAGTTTAGAATCAACAGAGGCCTTGATTGGATCGTCATAAACTAAAAAATTTCCATTTCTTATGCCTTCGCTAAAGGCTTCGTTTACGCCTGGTTCCGGTATGTGTGTAAGCCCTTTTTTTGCGTTTTCCATTACCTTTTGGGATTTATCAATACCAATAACAGTCACACCTGACCTAAGCCACGACGATGCAATTGGTGCGCCAACATGCCCCAACCCATAAACAGCAACAAGATACTCCCCGGCCAGGATTTTTTTTGTGACTGATTCGGGAGATTCCAAATTTGAATAATCATTTAACAGGGACTCTTCTCTTTTTTTATCTTTCAGCAATGTCATGATTTGTCTAGATTGCCAACCATTTATTATGTCTTGGTTGCAATGTGAAATCAGCGCGTAGCCCTCAAACCAAATGTCAAGTATACCCCATTCTTTGGGTTTTCAACTTTGTCAATGTTACCAATAATCAAAGTTAAGCACCCTCAAACAGTTCCATCACACTAGCATTTTGGGTATAATTTTTTGAGGCACTTGCCAATCTTTTGATTAAGTTAATTTGTTCCCGAAACCATGTTTTAGGCATTAATGCTAGATAGAATGATTTAACAAATCAACAAAAGGCTCTAAAAAGACAAAACCATATAAAGTATCATAATGTCAATTTAAAGATCATGGAGAATAAAATAATTATTACTGAAAGCACATTAGTAAACTAAATAATGGATATCATGCTTCACTCTCTGAATATAGCTGGATCAGAATGGTTCATAATATTATTAACAATAGTTATAATCCTTGTGCCAAGTAAGATATCGGGAATATCAAAAACCATCGGAAAATTTGTTGGAGAATATGAAAAAGCAAAAGGTAACTTGATCAGTGAAAGAAACAACATATTACGGCAAACAACAAATGCACACAAACAGTATATTGGCCCGGCCGTTCAAAGGCCAGTGTCGTCTGAACGCGAAAAGTTGGAGGTAATTGCTAAATCACTACACATAAACACAGAAAAAAAGTCAGACGACGAGATACGCAATTTAATATCCTCAAAGTTAAAAGAAACTCAGGCATGACTGACAGACAGGTGTTTTTTTTTTGCTCGATGAGGTAATGAATCACCTCTATCAGTAAGGAAAAATAGTAAAAGTTTATTGAGGGGGTTTTAAAAGACCTGCTTCTAGCAATTGTTGTATTAACTGAACGACCTCTTGCTCGATTTGCTCTCGGGGTAGTTTTAGCTTTGCAGAAAAACTATCAGCTAACTGATTGACTGTTTTGGTCCCATCGCAATTTTCCCAAAACTCCACAATGTTTTCATTCACCATAAAGCCCTGTTCTTTATCATTTACCAAAGTTATAGAACCATCCTCTTGGTTAAGTATTTTCCCGCTTTTTGATGGCATGTAGGTGTTGTAGTCAATCTGAAACCGTAAAGAAGGCTTCCCATATCCAAGCCTTTCCCTGACCGCAGGATTCATTTTTTCAATTGACCAGGGTGGATCCCATACAATTTCTACATTGATTGAGCCAACTCCCTCAATCTTATTGACATATTTTTTAACATCACCGACCAAAGTATCATGTAAAGGGCATCCCCTAGTGGTCATGGTCATCTTTATATCAACATCATTCTTATCCGATACATTTACACCATAAATTAAACCCAGGTCAACAACATTGACTGGAACTTCCGGATCCATACATTTGCGCAATTCTGAAAATATTTGCTCCTTTGAAACTTGCTGCGTAGCCACCATTCAAATTGTATCTAACTGCTTTTTAAATTTTTTTCGCTGATTGTTAAAATTAGGAAGAGACATCACCCATTCCAAACATCCCAGAAATGCTTTTTTCAAAAGGAGGATTTAAAACCCCTTTTTCAGTTATTATGCCGGTAATTAGGTTTGGCGGAGTCAAATCAAACGCAGGGTTAAAGATTCTAACCCCTTTTGGTGCGATCCTTTTGCCCGCAATTTGGACCACCTCATCTATAGACCTTTCCTCTATAACAACGGTATCTATGCTATTTTTTAAATCAAAAGTGGAAAGGGGTGCAGCCACATAAAACGGAATGCCATGAGAGTTGGCCAATAGGGCGATTTGATATGTTCCAATCTTATTGAATACATGGCCCGTTTTTAATATCCTATCGGCACCCACTATTACCTTATCAACCATTTTGTTATTCATCAGATATCCAACAGCAGTGTCTGGAATCAGACTTACATCAATTTCATCATGAACTAGTTCAAAGGCAGTTAGGCGCGAACCCTGCATAACAGGTCTTGTTTCTGTTGCAAATACGCTTATTTTTTTTCCGGATTCCTTGGCAGACCTTATAACTCCAAGGGCGGTTCCGTATGATACAGTAGCTAATGCACCAGCATTGCAGTGTGTCATTATAACATCTCCAGTATTGATAAGATCTGATCCAAATTTGCCCATGTTTTTATTTGTCTCAATATCGTCATGAGTCATTTTTTTCACCGTTTTAATTACATTTTCCTTTATTTCGGAAACAGTTTCATATCTATAGGACACTTCCAATATTTTATCTAGCCCCCATTTCAAATTGACTGCAGTGGGCCTAGTCTCAACAAGGCTTTTATAGGCAGAACTGAGATCGGACAATAAATCATTTTTGTTATCAGAGACATGGTTATGGGCACAAAGAGCAAGACCCATTGCACCTGCGACACCGATTGCTGGAGCGCCCCGAATGGACAGGTTTCTTATGGCATCGCATATTTCATAATGATTTTTACAAATAATATATTCCAAAGTTTCAGGAAGTTTTGTCTGATCTATCATTTTAACATAAACAGGCTCATCATTCCAAGTTACGGTCATCAGGGTATTGTTATTGACACCTACCGACATAAGGTAACTCATTTAGCAAAGATTATTTATTTCTACTACATGGGTTAAAAAACGGATCAAATATTCAGCAGATTTTTTTACTTGAATATACCTTATTTCCTATGGATATGGAATCACGATTGAACCAGGTTTTACAGATACCAAAAAGAAAACTCATAGTTTCCTTAAATGACATAACACTAAACAGAGATGGCAGAGAGTCAGAAAACGTGGTGTTTGTTTTAATGGTGGAAGAGTCACTAGGATCGGCAGGTGGACGAGGTGGAGGGTCAGGAAACAGGAAAATAGACAAAATAATTGGCTTTAGAATAAAAGACAGCAAGGATGTAAAAATTTTTGAAACAGAAAATCCAGATGTTATTGAAAAATTTGATATACCGTATAACGCGGTGGCTATGGATATTGTTTTAGAGTCAGGCGATCCCTTTGTGGTTCAGGGTGTAGTAGATGACGATTTGGTACAATCATATCTAAGATTAATAGAATGACCTGCGAAAAACTCATCAACAGTTCTTTCTTTTAATGTGCATAAGGTAAAAATGTTCTTGCCTGCAATGCAAAGAACAGAATTCCGATCTGCATTGATTGCCATTTTCAAAATTGCATCTTATTGGCTCAATATTGTTAAATTCATTGTTGCAAAATGTACAAACAAATTCAAGGTATGGAATTTCCTTGTTTGTGAAATGCACCCCGCATTTTCTTTTCTCTTTGTACCAAAGTATTTTATAGTTAGTTTTTTCGACAAACGTCATGACTCTATCGTATGCCTCGTAAAAACCGGCAGCAAAAAATTGCCTATAGTAGATCTTTTTTAAATTACCCAATTTGATGAAGGATACAATCCATTTCTCCCCAAATGGATCCTCAAAACCGCAATCTTTCGAAACATTATCAAAATTGTGATAATTATCTTCTTTCATATTGGATATCCTTTGAATTGATGTTTGCAAGGCCTTTGCTTATCAAGTAAACAGCAACATACTCTGGAACATGATTTTTGCCCTCATTTACGGCATACCTTTTTCCCTTAAAAACAAGAGAGACAGGAGCAAAACAAATAATCTCTACTTTTGATTTATCAAAAAAGCAGGCCTCGCTAAACGGATCAAAAGAGTCAAGGTCATTACAAAGGATTTTGGCGAGACCGCTTTTGCTATTCAATGACCCAGCTAGTCGGAAAATTCTGTGAATATCCATTGTTACCATGGGGTCGATTTTTACGGAAAGCTCTTCAACTGTCTTTGAAACCATTTGTTGAAAATCACATTTCATGGCATTTTCTAATTTCTCTATCTGGCTAATAAAAGCGCTATCAGAGTTTTTACCAGAGTAAAAACTAATTTTAAGTTTTTTCAGGATTCTATCTCTCCACCCAGCTTCCAAAAGTTGTCTGTTTTTCAACAGTGGTACTATTTTATTATCAGCGGTTTTTTTCACGCCCAAGGTCTCCATTTTAAATCCTTTGCCCAAAAGATAACTTGCTATCTCAGATCTCTCGTTTGAAAGCAACGGATAGTAATCGCCATCAACAATATGC
>JADDOW010000103.1 GCA_016782225.1 Nitrososphaeraceae archaeon | reverse complement strand
TAATCATATCAAACACGTTTGTGAACAAAAATACTTTTGAACCTTATAATATAGTCAAATTTGACGTGGGCCCAAGGGGGTTTGAACCCCTGGCCTACCGGTTATGAGCCGGTCGCTCTACCAGGCTAAGCTATGGGCCCGTCATTTTACTTTATCGAATCAATGAGTGTATAAAGGTTTTGATTAATAAATTTAGGAAAGAAACTAGCAGGTAACGGTAGGTTTATCTACATACTTGCTTTTCACCGCATCAAGAATTGTATTTTGAGACTCAAGAGACAGTATCGCAGCATTTAGCATTTTTTCCTTTTTGTCATCGGACGATTCATTGATGATGTTTTCCCATATTTTAGAATGATAAATATCTATTTCTTTATGGATGTTAAAATATTCCCTAGAATCCTCATCAGTAATACCATAAAACTTTGAAAGACCATCTAGCTTGGTTTCGCTTATCTTTGGTAATTCTTTTTCAAAAGCATATAGCGCAGAAACAGCTTCTTCAAAAGATGATTCAGATATTGCTATCAGATCGTTGATAGCTTGTTTTGTTAAATCGTCACCGTTATAATTCATTAATTCATTTTTATCGACATTTAAAGAGGATGAAAAATTCACCCAAGGCTCTATGTGTTCACACTCATCCTTCAAGGTGTTTTGAATTAAATTATCGTATTTTTTTATTTTATTGTTCCTTAAAACATTTTCTACAAGAATAGGTACAATTTTCACCAATTGAAAGTACTCTCTGGAATAACCTGCTAAATGGTCCAAAGTTAATTTACCTTCTTGCCATAATCTATAAAAATCATGTTTAAGTAAACTTTGTTTTTCTATTTCTAAATTTATTTGATCAATTAAATTAAGCATTACTCTGTAAAGTCCCTTTCTAATAAAAAAACATTTTGAAAAATGCGGTGTAGAAGAAGGCCCTGTTAACTTAAGCGTACATCACCTCCTTGTTGTAATATCTGACAAACAGATTCAACCAG
>JADDOW010000101.1 GCA_016782225.1 Nitrososphaeraceae archaeon | reverse complement strand
TTTCTGCCATTTTATTTTGTTCTATAACAACGCAACCGGCACGGCAGTTTTGCCTTCATTTTCTATTCCAGAGAGTTTTTCATCAATGCCTTCGGTGATGGGGATGTCATTGTTTTCCATCATCCTTCTGTTGCCAATCACGATTTTCTGATTTGAGTATGTCGCCTTGAGCCTATAGCCTGACATTGCCTCAAAGGAATCTGGATTTGAAATTGATATGTTACCCTGTTTTGCTCTGTTTATTATGGCCTGGGCCAAGGGATGCTCCGAGCCTGACTCTGCGATTGCCGCAAGTTGTAGTGTTACTTTTCATCGATATCCTTTGTTAATGATACTATGTCTGTCACCGATGGTTTTCCGACAGTCAGGGTTCCTGTTTTGTCAAACAAAATGGTGTTGATTTTGTTTGCGATTTCGATGTGCTCGCCTAGTGCGAGTATCTGTCTGTTTTTTGGTTCAACATCAAAACCCATAGCCACAAATATTCCGAACCAATCTTTAACAAAGTTTCATCTACCATGTACTCTGAAGTTTTCTTTCTTTTTGATGACATCATTTGAGGATTATGTTTCTGAATCCACTTCCAGATTGCGGCATGACTTCTCTTGACCTTGTGCAAAAAGAACATTGCTTTGGCAACGCCTCTGGTTGACAAACCCGGAAAATACAAATACAAAGCGCTACCAATATCTGACGAAGGTGTTCTGTTTCTTGTGCTACCCACATATGAAATAGGACATCTTCGATCTATAGGCTTGTCGTTAAGTTAACAGAGCCTGTAAATCCTTTGAACTGTATAAATAGATGTTTGAATAACCTGACTTTTTCGCATAGTCAAAAACAACATCGAGCATCATCTGCCCAATTCCTAGCCCCCTATACATTTTCAACACAAACATTCTCTTTAATTCGCAGGTAGAGACAAGTTGCCTTAAGTTTCTTATTGCTGCTGTACCGACTATTTGGTTATTGCTATTATCGTTATTATTGCTGTCGACTTTTTTAGCAACCCAAAAGCATCCACCATTATCTTTATTATAGTGTTGACACAAATTTAGTAAATCTGAATCAAATCCATCCAGTTTAAGTTGAATGTTAAACTCATTGACAACTATGTCTGCTATAAGGTTTACAACATATTCTGAATCGTTATCTGACAGTTCTCTCACCCTAAAGGATTGTGGCAAATGTGCTTCTCCTTAGTTATCAATTTACTGAAGTTGTTAATTAAAAATAGGATAAACAGGTAAATGTATCCTTTTCCTTACATTACAGCATTTCGCAACCAAATTGCTATTTGTTCCATATATTAAGATATGTGTATTTAAATGAATCACATTCTGGATAACTGGCCTCTAAAATTGTTTAAAAGATGCCATTTTAACTAGCAACACCTGTAAATTAACAGAACCATATTGCCATAAGGATTAAATCCCTTTCAGTCCAAGGCATATAATTTTTTCTCAAAATAAAGTCAAACTAAATGATTTAGTTTATGATATTGCTTGAACCCGCTTTACCTTCCAAGCTCAAACCCCCTAAGTTATAGCTAAAAGTGGCTGAACCCTTATATCGTTAGAATCCCCTTATCTTTGAAAATTAAAATGGTGTTTAGGCCCTATATTCACTTAAGGCCTTTTTCTTGTTATTATTAACCTACAAGTGTAATGGGGTTGAACGGAAGACTAAACTTACCTATTTTAACAGTTCTTTTCTTAGCATTGCATGAAATTCACTATCTGACAGTTCCTTTTTTAATTTGGAATACTTTTTAGAGTCTTTTCCAACCGTTACCCTAAGAATAGGTTCGGCATTATTTTCATCAGAAACCTTTTCTATTGCTTGGATTGTCTCATTGGCAACAACCTCCGGGTTAGGCGCGTTGCTCATTGCCCTGTAATAAAATGACAAGAACTTGCCTATGGTGTTGCTATATGAAGACAACAAATTATCCCTATTATCTTTATGAACTGGTGGATTGACATATTCCCCATTTTTGTCAACTCCATACCTATTTGTGGGCACAATCAAATCCTGTACAAATTCAGTGTTTATTACGCCCGGTTCAACAAGTATCACTTTTATCCCAAAAGGCTCAACCTCAAAAGACAGGGATTCGCTAAAGCCCTCAACTGCAAATTTCGTTCCGCAGTAAATGGATTGGGAAGGAACGCCTGCCAAACCGGCTATGGAGCTAATATTGACTATAACTCCATTCTGCCTGAGTCTCATTGATGGAAGGACCTTTTTGGTTACCCTTATTAAACCAAACACATTTGTTTCGAATTGCTTTTTTATTTCCTCCATCTCAAGATCCTCCAAAGATCCAAAAACACCAAACCCTGCATTGTTGACCAGCACATCAATTCGGCCAGATTCATCAATTATGCCATCTATCGCATTCTTCACCGAATGGTCATAGTCAACATCCATCTCAATAGGTTTTAGCAAAAGATTCTCATCACGGGCAATTCCCTCCAACTCTTTGGATTTTTGCAAATTTCTCATTGTGGCATAAGTAACATAACCTTTCCTTGCAAGTGCCAAGGATGTTTCAAATCCAATGCCTGATGAGCTTCCTGTTACAAGCGCCACCTTTTGATTTTTAACCATTATCTATTCAATGCAACAGTAATGATCAAAAGCAGATATATTTTATTATGCGCATACATTATTTTATATGGATACAATTGCAAATATTTCTTGATATTTTCAAATGCCGATCAAAATCAAATTTTAAATTTTTTTTTGTAACAGCTGGATAATTCCTAACATGGTAAAGGAGACCTTCCCAAATGCAACTCTGTATAACATGTTCAACCAAATGTCATAACCATCAGCATAAATGCGTTAAATCTTTGGATATTGCAACAGAGCAGTACAGCTTATATGATTTGTTCATGTCTCGTGTCTTATGAAAAGTAAAAAGGTCGATACATCAACTAAAGTATAGCTTATGGAATACTGATTTTTAGGCGGCAAGAATGGGAGAAACAATGACTGATCGCAGGATCGGAACACGTGAAGAGTGGTTTGCGGACAGGCTTGAGATACTCAAGGCTGAGAAGGTGCTGACGTCACGTAGCGATGAACTGGCGCAGTGGCGGCAAAATCTACCGTGGGTTCTATTCGACAAGGACCAGTGCCAATTTGTCCATAAATGAGGATTCAAATTTCATCTCTTCATAAAAGTATATAATATAATACTATTATGTGCTTGAGATTATTATTTCTTCCCTTCCCAAATTCCTATTACATTTGCCCTATTGGTCTTTCAATAGTGCCTGGAACCCCTCCGAATTTTAGTGCTTGTCCACAACAACGTTTGCCAAAGCTCTTTTTGCATTGGAAATAGACTCATCAATTTAGTCAACCCTATGTAAAAAGTTGCATTTTGTCTGTTGCTTGGTCTTTTTAGTAATGCCCATTTCATTCCCGTGTTTTCCGTATACCAACACTCAGGAGTGTCTTTATCCTCTTCAAATTTTTAGTTGAAGGGCGATGTGTAAAGTTCCTTTAGTTGATTGGTTTGAAACGAGGGAATCTCAAAATAGTTCATAGTGTATATAGGGTTTTGAAATTGATATATGCGCGGAAACAATATCAAAATGTTTTTCCAGTTAGGAAAAGACATCATGACAAAAACCGCTTGTTTCCCCTAATTATTTCCGTTTCGGAAAGACATTTAGTTGGGCTAAATCATGACAAATTGCTATTCTAGCTGACTGGCGAAATAGACAAAATAATCCTGTACAGCTTGGAGGAGAATGCTAAATGATGTCAAACCTGTATACTGTTACCACAAATTATAATCACATCATGTTTTTTCAATGCGTTTTTGGTATTCTCGGTTTTTGAATTTTCCAGACTCACTTTTTTTCATGCGAATATGGATCTTCTAGCTTGTTCTATAGCATAATGTACATAATATTTTCAACACTTGTTAGAGCATTTGTTTTTTTTTATAGTGGCTAGAGAAATAATAAACTTTCAAGCATTATTTGCATATGAAGCTGGTACCGAGAACAATGTTTTGTAGTTTTTTGTGATGGATAAGTCATCCAAAATAAAGTTGTTGCTATTCTCGTTTATTATTGGTGGGATGCCTGTAATAGGGCTTTTAACTGATTTTCACCTGATTTCAGATGAGGTTAGTTTGTTCTCAACTGGTTCCTCGCTAGGATACTTGTTGTTTATGGCAAAAGTATTGATGGATGTTTTATTGTTTTTGGTGTTGGTGTTGGTTATACCTAAATTATAATGAGGTCAAATATGGTCAAGATATAATATGGGGCATTCCTGCCATGGCATTGATAAATTCTTTCGGTAATGCGAAATCAACAAGGTTGTCCAAAAGTAAACAGGAATTACTGTCATAACTTTAGTTCTTTTGCAAATGGCCAGTACTCCTTGGCCTCATAAGACCCACTACTTTGCAGCAATGCTATCATAACGTCTGAATCGGAGTGAACGTTTGGTGGACGCCAAAGTGCTGCACAGAGCCCTCGTGTTTGATAGGTAGCATGGCATATCATTTTTTACCTTCCTGTTTTACCAATGATTTTTAGGAAAGTATAAAGTTGTCCTCTGCATTGCCTAAAATTATTGCGACAGGATACCGAAGAAAATGATGGCATGACCAAACAAAAGTTTGAATCAGCATCAGAATCTTCTAAAACTCGCCACATCCCTATTGGATTTCCGATCTTTGAGAGAATATTAGTTGCGTACGATGGAACTGAAATGTCCATGAGGGTATTGAGTTATGCATCATATGTTTCAATGGTTTCCGATTCAGAGATCGTTATTGTTAATGTAGTTGAGTCTGATAGGGACTTAAACAAAGTGTTACCTGTCACCATAAAGGCAAACCTGGATGGAAAAGAGGAACAAATAGGACTGGAGTCTAGTCCGCCAAAAGCCCTACTAGATGAGCTTTTGCTAAAACTTGTCGAAGACATGACAACAGCATGTAAAGCCGCTGGCCTGACAAAGAAAATAACATATGAGATACGGGTTGGGAATCCTTCAGATGAGATTATCAAAATATCAAACCTCAAGCGATTCGACCTGATAGTCATGGGAAGCCGCCGGATATCTTCGTTGATGGGAGGCATAGGAAGCACTACTAGAAAAGTCCTTTCAACAGTAAAGACACCAACACTCATAGTGCAAAAACAGCAGAGATACAAAGATGAATGGTAGTTTTAAAAAAGCAAAAAGGTCATTTAAAATTATAATGCCTTAGAACCAAAACTTTTCTTTTATATTATATTTATATTTTGTTTGATATGATTTATCATGAGTGACCAAAACGAAAATGCAATAGACAAGCAAAACAATATCCCCGGGCAGCAAAAGGAGGTCGATGTCAAAGACTATCCATATGCATCAGAATTAGCAAACTTGTTGAAGGATATGGAGTACCCTGATGACAAAAGCAAAATATTAAATTTTATTAAAAGTATTGGCAACACAGACGAAAATATAATGGAATTACTGGAAAAAACAGATGATAAACAATATAGTAATTCAGCAGAGGTTATCAATGCAACAGGGCTGGTTAAAAGGCAGTAGATGAATCCACCTATTACTGCCACTACTACCAAGACCATTGGATGCATCACAAAGGCGATGTGATGGTACAATGTGTAGATAATTTTTTTATTCAAAAAGCAAATCAATGGTATGATACAAATCATGTATCACAAATCTTCGGCTTCCTTGACAATGTTTTGCATGTCTCATATGATCACAATTATCTATTTAATACCCATATATTGAAATATCCCTTAATTCTTATGTAGCAAAACAACCATTGAAAGAAGCATTGTTTTGGTTCCTTTATCATGGAATATAATTTACCGTGTAATTGTTATCCATCACTATCCCATATGTCCGGTTTAATATATTTTTTATTTCATTTCAGAGCAATTAGCAAAAAGATTTTTTACTTGTATATAAATTATCATCTATAAGGTATAGGTAATGATTTCTCAAGAGACTAGCAGGAGCATGTATGAATCCTTAAAAGATATACGCACAAAGGAGATAAAGGAACTTGTAGAAAATCCTGTTTTAACAAAAGATGACCTGCCAATATCGAAAATTGTTGGAAGAATGATGAAAGAAAACACTCATGAGGTGTTTATCCAACTGCCAGATGATAAATCCGTTTCATGCGTAAACATCAGGGATATTTTATTAGCAACAAACAGTGAATCACTAAAATCCTCAATGGTAAAAGTAACTGTTCCAAGTCTTACTGAGGATGACAGCATAGGAAACGCTGCAAGAATAATGAGCCTGCACAGGTTGAGATCCCTGCCAGTAATAAATTCAGATAGCAAAGAGGTGATAGGACAAATCTCATCCAGGAGAATTATAAAGTATATTTATGATGCATTTTTAGAAAAAAAAATAAATGATCAAAAGATGATGTCAGCATCCGATATCATGACCCAGGGGCTAATAATTATAGATCCTACTGCCAAATCTGATGCCGCCAAAGTTACAATGATGAAAGAATCGATAGATCACCTACCTGTTGCTGAAACCCGGGAAGATGGAAAGACTGTGATAAAAGGGGTAGTAACATCTAAACACCTGGTACAAACTTTGGCACATGCAGAAAACGTTGAAGGGGAGGGATCAAGAGGCATAGCATCAGAACAGGAAATAATCCGATTGGCAGAGAGAAAAGACATTCTAACGGTAAAACCCGAAGATACACTCATATCGACAATAGAGTCATTATTGAAGGCAAACTCAACATACGCGATAGTTCAATCCCCAGATGGCACACCATTGGGAATAATTACATATGGGGATATAATTTCGGTATTAGGCGAGCAAACTCAAAGTGAAATACCAATTTACATAATGGGAATGCCAAATGATCCATCTGAAGCAGAACTTGTGAAATCCAAATTTCACAGTATTGTAGAGCATCTAAGCAAAATATCTCCCCAAATTCAAGAGGCGCGGTGCAAGATAAAAATCAAAGACAGGGAAGGTGGAAGGAGAAGATATGAGGTATCTGCAAATATCTACACGGCACATAGGCTTTATGTGTATACCTCAACTAACAAGTGGGATCTTGCGCCCATCTTTGATGAGATGATTGAAGGCTTAAAGAACCAGATTGGGGATGTAAAAACGGAACACCAAAACGATTCTCTAAGATATTCAGGTGGCTGATACAAATAAAACCACACTATCGCCTTTAGTTTTTGATAATATATAATAAATTTTTTATTTTTTTGGATTACAAAAACAGATTCTGAAAAGAATCAACCAAGACTTTTGTTGCTATCGGTTGATGTGAAATACTGCTCTACCGATGTTACTTTTGATAGTTACAGAAATTATAAGAGTATATCCGATGTGTGTGGCCAGGACCTGAAACAAAACAGACTATAGGCAATGCACGTAATTGGGCATATCAGAGAGATTTTTAATACTACCCGAGGTATTTATGGTAAGATTATTTCTAAACGTATTCCTTCCGCTGACTGCAACAATGATTCCAGTAACAACTCTGAGGATTATATTTGGACATCAGTATATGGCGATGGAAACAACAGTATGAAAAGCATGTTGTTTCATACAACGGAATCGACATAACATTTTAATGGCTAGTTGTCTGTTCCCTTATTCAAAACATCACACAAGTCTTTATGATTTGGTGTCACGAGAGCGACGGACATTTTGAGATGGAGCATTTCTAAGCAATACCCATTTAAGGGAACTGTTGCAAAAACATAAAGATTTTTGGACTAGTTACTTAAGCAAATGATATAGTTTACGATAATATCGGAGAACATGAGAGTGGGATATATCAAAATCAAAGTCTAGGACGATCCTCTGGCATACCCAAAATTCCCGATCTTGAATTTATTGTTAATCTTTATCCTGCAATGGAGACCAAGGGCGATTCCATCCCAAAAGATAGAGACAAAATTGAAGATAGAATGAATGACATACGATTTCATGATGGGTCTAAATACGATGAAAAAGTTGCCCATCTCGTTACAGATTATGTGGTCTTACCAGGCGATTAATAAAATTAGCAAAGGAAACGGGGAAAGTAAGTGATAAACAATTGGAAGATGTATTAGGAATCACTAGAGAATCGAATATACGAGATGTTAAAAAGAGAAGAATTTGAGTCTTGTAGAAGATAAGTTTATGGTCAAGGTTTATCGTATCGATAGGCAGGACGATAAGGATACTATATACGGTAAGGCAAGTGACTTTACTCCTACAACTTTAGAAAACCTATACAAAGAAGGGGTAGAGGATGCAAACCAATGGTTTGACAATCTATATAAAAAGACAAACAATAATTGATCAATTCTCTTTTATCCTGTCTTTTTAAATAATTGGTTTCAGAAATAAGTATGAGAAATATCGCAGTCTCGTTTGACAAATGATATGTCTCTATTACAAAACCCCTTGGTCCCCTAATCCCATGAATGTTTTGTTTAATCGATGTAAATAGAAATACCATAAAACGCGTCCCTAGCATTCAGCCTCCAGTGATTTTGTTAAGTGATTACTCGTGGTATTTCAAATTAAGTGCTCTAGTTATTCTTATTTTATTTATATTATAAGTCATTACAAACAATTTAGATTGACAATAATATCGTCGTTATCGTCGTATCGTAGTAGTTTAGATTATGATGAAAAAATAAAGAGTGATGAACAAGACAAGAATAACTTCTTTCCATCATATAGTCGAAATGAGCAGAATAATCCTGAATCACCAGAAGCAGTGACAGGAATTACTGCATCAGGGTCTAACGACAAACCGGGTCATGATGCGATTAGAGATACCAACCCTAATATTCACGAAAACGCAGATAGGTGTATTCAGGAAGTGATATCTGGGTTTGCAAGAACTGCAATGAAAGGGGTGATAGTTGGTATATTCTCAATCATCATCCAACTTGCAAAAATAATAGGAAGCAATAATTTTCAATCTAACACATTATTCCATTATTACCTTGTCCAATACTTACGACGATACTACGGTTACTACGGCATTATCGGAGACTTTTGATAGGCGAATTGAGCAATTTGTCGTTAAATTTTTATATTTAAACATGTCAGTCCCATATGGTTTTTTGTGCCTATTGTGGTAAGGAAACACCTGAGAATATAAAATTCTGCCCTTTTTGTGGCGGTTCCCCAGATAAATTGCTAAACGATGATTATGACCCTAGACAAATTAAAAGAGATAGGTACGCGAATTTAGTAAAAAAGTGTGAACCATATAAGCGATATTAGGACAAATACGGTATTATTCAGTTCAAGCGTAAGTAGATAGCAATTCTTCAAAGAAAATATAACGCTAAGGTTGAATTTATTATAGCATTTGAGGACTTGTGCATGTCAACATTTTGTATTCTTATGATTGATTGAGAAAAAAATTCTAAAAATAAATCTCATTTCATATATAATAACCTTAAAAATGGGAAAAAGGAAACTAATCCAAAAAATTGATTGATTCTACCGTGTGGTTACACTGCCTACACTATCCGGATAATACGCTATATGAAAGTTCTTTAATTTCAGTCATTGAACTTTAGGTATTGATTGATTTGTTTGGCGGTGCCACAGAGAAAATGTCCATTTACCTGGAGAAGTTACAATACCACCTAGGGGAAACCGTTAGAGGCAAACTAATGGTGTCAACAGACAAAGATAGCAAGGCAAGAGCCTTTCGCTTTGTTGCCGAAGGAAAAGAGCAAACCAGGATAGTTGTAAGATACACCGATCACCACGGCAGTGATAACTCATACACAAGATCAACACAGAGGAAACAAACGTATACGGACTCAGACACATTCTTTAAGCAAGACCTTTTTGAATTTGTGTCAGGCAATGAGCCTTTTGCCAAAAAGTCAGGTGACGGAATAACCATAATCAAGGGTGAGCACGAAATTCCATTTGAATTTGTAATACCAAGCAATGCCTAGGAGTCATACAGTGGCAAGAACGCATGGATAAGATACACAGTAAAAGCAACAATTGACAAAAAACTAAGAAGCGACCTAAATGAATCAATCTCCTTTGGTGTTATGGGGTCAGGCAACCGGTCAGGAAATGTCTCACCTAATCCAATAGTCATATAGACCAAAACAGCAAGGGCATGGAGATTATGCTGGAGGTTGAAGAATCAACATACAATGCAGGCGATAACTTGAACGGCAAGGTTACTTTACAAAGTGATAATGATGGTGCAAATATACGAAGCATACAGATTTTACTGACTGCAACAGAATACGCCACGGCATCAGGCCAAACTAAAACCAACACTATGGATGAGCACGTACATAACATTACCGCATGGGAATATAACAAATCTTTGCCTTTTGAGATTCGTATACCCCAAACGGCACCTAAAAGTTATGTTGGACGATTACAGTAGTCCAAAACTTTGGGGAAGGGAACGTGGATAAAACCGTGAGATTGTTTGATTTTGACAACACTGAAAACAATGACTTTTTGGTAACAAACCAGTTTCAGCTTGACGGATCCATATATTGGCGATTTTAAAAAATTATCGGAAGTAAGGCAGATGTTAAGAAATGCATATGGTGGTGTTGCTGTGAGTCTCAAGGAGGATGGCAAAAAGGTTCAACAATTAATTGATGAGCATATTCGTTCTCTAAACATTTCAAACATAATGAAGTTTAGGGAAATAACCGCTCAAACGTTCCTCAGTGATATAGCTAAGATAACCAAAGACAAAAGGGCTCAAACTGCTTTGATAAGAAATAAGGCTGTCCAAATAATATCGGCAAAAGCGCACCAAAACCCTGTTTACTATGAAAAAATGAAAGAAAGGATTGATGCGCTAATTCGAGAAGAAAAAGAAAAAAGAATGGAGGAGGCAGATTACTTTAACGACTACAAAAAAATATTGCAAGAACTCCTTAATGAGGAAAATGAGAGAAAGAAACTCGGGTTTTCAAATATGTTTGAGTTTGCCGTATATGAAGAGCTTTTAAAAATACTGAAGGATAAAGAAACATCAAAAACATTTACAAAGAAAATATCCGAGGAAATAAGAGAAGAAACCGGATTGGTAGGATGGAAAACAAAAACAAGTTCTGAAAAACGGATAGGAAACATCGTTTACTATATAGTGTCTGAAATTCAAAATAAGAAATTATTAGATAATGAGGACAAAAAGAATGAGTTGACTGAACGGTTTATTGAACTAGCTAAAAGAAACCTATGAATTTACGTTCTGAAGAAAAATCAAAGCAAACGTTTCAATACGGAAATAAAACAATAGAATATTTTCTAATTAAAAGCAAAAGAAGAAAAACTTGCGAAATCATAGTTGACAAAGATGTAATAACAATCAGAGTCCCATTTGACAAACCATTAATTGAGATTGAAAGTATTTTAAATGACAAAATAAGGTGGATATCCCAAAAGCAAAAGGAAATCCAAAATGAAAAGTCAGAAATTTTTAAACCGTTGTTTGATGACAATTCTACTTTACCATATTTAGGAAAAAATTATCCATTTGAAATAAAATATGACGAAAATAAAGGGATAGAAAGAATTGAATTTGATAGTGACAAATTTATATTTTATCTTAATCTTGATATAAAAGAAAAAAAACCAAAAGAAAAACTAAAATCTATTTATAGAGATTGGTTAGTCCTGCAAGCTAATCAAATTTTCAAAGGTAAGGTTAGCCAACATACCAAGATTGTAGATGCATCACCAAAAAGAATTGTTATAAAAAATTTGAAAAATAGATGGGGAAGTGTAACTAAAAATAAAACTATTAATTTAAATGTTAACTTAATGAAAGCTCCCGAAGACATAATTGATTATATTATAATTCACGAACTTTGTCATTTTAAAGTTAAAGGACATTCCTATATGTTTTGGAATTACTTAAAGCAGTTTGTTCCAGATTATACACAAAAAGTTAAATGGCTTAATACACATTCAAAAAATTTGTTAAATTAATTGTTATATGATAAATCCAATTTGAACATTCAAAAATATTCAAACTAAAAATAAATTTAAAATCAATCAATATACTTTTATTTAGAGTTTTATCATTCACAAATAAAACTTTAATGTGATTGATAAATGGATAACATAAATTTTTTTATTGGTGCGGGGGCGTCAACTGCATTTGGTTTTCCATCAATGAAACGATTAACTACGGATTTCGAAAAAATTATTCAAAATCATGAATTCAAGACTCTTTTTAAAAGTTATGGCAAAATTTTGTCTCATATGAACAAGATATTTGATAATAAACCCGATATTGAATCAATAATGTCTGTTATAACAAATTTAAAAGATAAAGAGCGTTATAGTGAAAATCTTGGGGATTTTGCATTATTTACTTTAAATCTGGTCTCTGACATTAATGACACCTATTCAAAATTTGATGAATATAGACAAAATTTAGAAGTATTGGAAAAAGAATATAAAATTTTTATTAGATCCCAAATGAAATTAACTTCTGCGAAGATAGATAAAATTTATGAAATATATGATAATTTTTTTGGCTGTTTACACAAATTGGATACAAATAATGATATTGAATCAGATGTGAAACCTTATAGTCAGATAGATAAAAGTTCCAGAAATTTGCATAAAATATTTAATTTTTTTACTACTATTATGATACTTCGATAGAAAAATACTTTCATGACAAAGTTGAAGATACCACAATAAATACAGGTGCAAGAAATGATTTAACAAAACCTGATGCTGATCATGAAATGTTAGTTGAAAGATTATATAATGATAATAATAAGACAAATTAAATTAAAATAAAATATGTTGATATATATAGTGTGAGTGATCGGCAATCCATATATTTGCTTTTGTTCTTACCTCTAAATTTGCATCATCATTAAGAAGCAATTTGGACAGCCTATCCAAGGGAGAATTGTAAATGCGTTCTTTTAGTTTATTGGAGATATCATATAAATATAACTTGAGTTTGTATGCCTAACATGATCTTTTGGAATGTTTCTGTTTAATATTTTGTTTGTGCATTCTATAGACTGTTTTTTGTTTAGGTGATAGAATTCACATCTTTTTATTAGTTGCAGATTCAATAGTCTCTGGTCGCTTCATTCCTGATCGCTTTGACTGTGTCATACGCCCAGTAACGTAGACGATGGCTCCCGGCCGCACCTGACTGCAAAGCTATCCCTCGTCCCCCACCACGGGTCGCTCCGGCGACTAATGCAACCTTGCCTGCCAACGATGACTCCATCACTTTTTCCTAATCTACATCTTATCATTATTTTTTCGATCCTCCCTTTTAGACATGATGCAAACAAGAGATTGGCATGTTTGCAAACAACTGAAATAGTAAAAAGATGAGATATCGAGATAGCGAATGTTATTGAAAACAATTTCCCTATTAAAATAAAAAGAAATTGGTTGGTGATAATAGAATTCAAAAGTCTATTGAATCAATTTTCAGTATGATTTTTAATACAATATGCTTTGAATTAATCTTAATAGCAAATAAAAATATTGAAGAATCAGACTCGTAATATATCCATTACTAAACCCATCGGGCCCGTTAATCATACGGGTTCAAATAATTCGCTACCCATAATAACAGAAGGGGACAAAATTATTGCCTGCTAAACTAATTACGACTGTCAACAATATTGAGGGAAAAGTTACAAATACAACCAATAGAGAGCTAATAAAAGAATTCTATAACTATTTAACCAATATGACACTTCCGAAAATTACCAAAACGGACTATTAAAAGTTATAATCAGATATGCAGATCATTTAGAACCAAATGTCACCTTTTATCAAATTAAAGATAAAGAGCAAATACTCAAGTTTTTAGATTTAAAGAAGAAAATGGAAAGCGAAGATCCTGACAAAAAATGGATCACAACATGGAATGACTATCTTTGGAGAATAAAGTACTTTTACAGATGGCTATACAATGCCAAAGATAAAGGTATGAATGCCAAATCATATGATAGCTGGATCAAACCTTCATTTATCAACATTAAAATGAAAAGAACAAAAAGATTAAGCAAGCCCGTATTTAGAATCAGAGATCTGGGACAGGGACGAGTTATCCTCAGTGATAAAATATGAGCCATATAAAAGAAATAAAGCCGCGTTAGCTCTGCTTTGGGACCTAGACGCCAGGCCTCATGAAGTGACGTTACTAAAAATTAAACACAAAAGGCTAAAGGAAAAATACGGAGAAGGTGAAATCCCGCATGAAGCAAAAACCGGCAGCGGTCCATTATTACTAACCTTTTCTTTTCCATATTTACGAGATTGGCTTAACGAACATCCTTTTAGAAACGAACCTGAAGCGAGATTAATTTGCAATCTTTTAACAGGTTCGCCAATTAGATCGGATCAAATCAATGAAATGATGAAGCATCTTAAGAGAAGAATTATACGATTATTAGGTAACAATAAAATTCAGGATATTAGAGAGGTAGAACAACTTCAACATCTTTTAAAAACAAAAAAGTGGAACCCCTATTGCATAAGGCATTCAGCCATAACCGCCGATTCAGACTATCTTCCAGAATATGCATTAAAGAAAAAAGTTAGATGGTCAATGAACTCGAAACAGGGTTCTAGATACATCAAAAAAAGAATGGGTAACGAACTCAAAAATAAAATTTTGGAGTATAACGGAATAATTACAGAAGACACACACAAGAAAAAACCGTCCATATCCAGTTGTCCCAGGTGCGAACTAGTTAACTCGTTGGAAAATAAATATTGTTCTAAATGCAGCTACCCATTAACACCTGAAGCATTTGATGAAATAAAGCAGTCAGAAGAAGATAGAATTAGAAAATTAGAAGAAAGATACAATCAGGATATGACTATTTTGAGAGAAGAAATGGAAAACAAATTCCGGGAATTGTTTCAAAAAGTCGATATTCAAAAACTAAATTAAACTATTAATTCGAATTTGGAAATACTCAAAATAAATGGTATATGCTATTATATACTGACAGATTAAAAATGAGTAATTTTTATTTGATTCATAATAAATACCTCGGAATATTTTGATTATTCAATTTAATGTATTTTTAAAGTCTGTACCTTCATTAAGCAATTCTATATGGTGGCCCTCGACCTTATCAGTTATTATTGAAAACTATGTACTTAAGATATAAGACTAGGTGAGTGTGAGTATTTCTATTAATGATGCTACTTATAATAATATTGTCATTATCTTTTAAAACAGTTGAAATACTGAATTGAGATCAAGATATGTGTTATGGTAATTGAATATCCTCAATAATCTTCTTTTGCAATCATCATATTTTATCTTTGGTGAAAATTAAATAATAATTAACTCGAATCAATCATGTTTTATATAGTAAGAATCTTCTATTACTTTTTTAAGTTATAAGAAAATATGATGAAAGACAAGAGATTGATGAACACAAATCAAAAAAAAATAACCACAACTTCAAAACAAACACAGCTAATTGCTGTGGCAATCCTTGCTGCATCAATAGTAGCAGCAGCAGCTATGACAGGCGGCATCAGCAATGGTCAAAACCCGCAGAAAGCAATGGCCCAAGAAGTCTACACTCCTCAAACAGGCGCAGCAGCGGCAGAGGCAAATGAGTACAAGACTGCAGTGTCAAATGGAAGTAGCAGTAGTAGCATGGCTGCAACCACAGTAAAAGCAGTTGACCCGAGCAAATCAATTGAAAAGGAATTCTGGATAAACACAGTGCACATTGATGGATTGACAAACATAAATGCAACAGTCAAATGTGACACTTGCCCCCAGAATACTCCAACACATCCAGCAGAGAAGCCTCCTACAAATTCAACCATACCAACTGGAGGGGGTTTCAAGATAACAGAGCCAAATAAAGTGGGAGCTTGGTCCTTTAGGTCGTTTACATTCGCTCCAGGCCAAATAGTCGTCAACCAAGGTGACAAAGTCACGCTCCATTTCATAGGAGTACAAGGCGCCTACCACGTCATTGAAGTCAAAGGAGTAGATACCTTTGAACTTAAGAGGGCGCAAATCCACACTGTATCATTCACCCCAAACAGCCCAGGAACCATAACTTACATATGCAATGTGCATCCGCCAAACATGGTTGGTCAAATATTGGTACTGCCTAAAGCAACGGTGTGAATCCGATAGGAACATAAACAGCAACAGTAATTGATATTGGTTATGCGTATCAGATAGCATATATCAATACCTTCTCAATTTTTTGTTATTGTGAAATTGCGATGGCAGGGCTAATGCCTTAATATTATTATTTGTTTCTATATTAAGGGATGATTTGATAAGAACGTTGAGATCAATAAAAATTAAAAAAATTGGTTTAGTTGCTTTCAAACTTTAAGTTGTTAAATATATCTGAGAATATAGTAGATCTCTTGCGTAATTGCCCCTAAACAGCTTTATGACCATCATTCCATCAATTTCTTGTCCTTTCTTTGCTTTCATACGATAAACTATCCAAAAAGTCGTTGCTTTTCAAATCATTCACCGGTCTAACAGTAAAGGAGTTTGATTACATTTATGATAAGATATCAAAAAGATACTACAAACATGAGATCAGGCGATTATCCAAAAAGAAAAGAAAGAAAACGATCCATAGGTGCTGGACGACATTTCAATCTGGATGTTAAAAACAGGTTTCTGATGCTTTTGGTATACGGTCGTCTTTACATAACCTACACGTTGGCTGGCTTTTTGTTTGATTTGGACCAGAGTAACATCTGCAGAGATATGCAGAAGATTGAATCGCTGTTTAGAAGTTGCGTACCAATTCCGCAAAAGATGTACAAAATAACCAAAAGGCTGCACACACCAGAAGAAGTTGAAAAGTACTTTCCTGGCTTTCTGTCTTTCATAGACTGCACAGAACATCAGATACCAAGGCCTGAAAACAAAACAAGAAGAAATGCGCATTATTTGGGTAAGAAGAAAAGGCATACTGTAAAGATACAGATTATGGTTAACAACCAAGGCATCATCATCCATAAAATAGGCCATAAGAAAGGAAAAAGGCATGACTATGACATCTATAAAAATAATCCCTCTGTAACCCCCAATCAAGTTGTTAACGTGTTTGACCTAGGTTATCTTGGAGTGGAGAAAGACTTTCCTGGCCAAAAGTCATCCATGCCAAACAAAAAGAAGCCAAACGCACAGTTATCTAAAGATAAAAAATAGTACAACCAGAATCACTCTAGAAAGAGAATGGCGGTAGAACATACCATTTGCAGAATGAAAAAGTACAGGATAATGAGCGATATCTTCAGAAACAGGTTGAGAAATTACGACAAGGTATCTGATATAGTATCAGGACTGGTAAACTATAGAATATCATCATCTTTTTAGATAGGAATCAGTCATTGCCGTACTGATAGGGCATACTGTTTCTAATTATGCAAGAGATCTAATGTTATGGTTTTAACATAATTAATCTTAAAGCACTTTGAATAATTGTTTTGCAGCTCAGTTTCATGGGGATTTAATCCTTCAATTCTTTTATACCCAAATCTTCTATAACTAAATTTAATAAGGTAATTCCCTACAAAGGCGATAACCTCTAATCTGTTGCTGGGATATTACTGCAAAAATCAAATATTTGATTACATTGGAAAAAAAAGTTTGCCAAATTTGATGGGATATGCAACTCGCATGCTTTGATGGAGCATACTATAGAAATACCAACTGTACCGTTGGTGGATGGGGATGCTGCAATTTCTTGTGTATCAAACCTTAAAGGTCTACCTTTAGCTTGAGTAACTCAAACATTGTT
>JADDOW010000045.1 GCA_016782225.1 Nitrososphaeraceae archaeon | reverse complement strand
AAATTTGGTAAACAAAAATACTCTAAAACCGTTAAAAGAAACTATTTATCGAAGGATACTGTGTCCAAGTTACCAATAATTCAACCTGATGGTGGTTTATGCAATTTCCAGGGCTATGATGTTGACGCCCTAATGAATGAAACATTCCAACTGAGAAATCTAATAACAAAAAGGGGAACCTTTGAGATTCTGTTGCCCTTGTGCTGCACCACTTATCCGGTAAGGTATCTGAAATTCAAGAAAACAATAAAAGGCTTTAGCAGCAAAACCCTTGCGATTAGGATAAAAGAACTGGAAAGAAACGGAATTCTGCACAGGCAAGCCTTTAGCGAGATTCCGCCGAGAGTGGAGTACCAACTTACAGCCAAAGGACAGGAACTAACAGAATCCATAATTGATTTGTTGCAGTGGATGATAAAATGGTCATCGAGACCATGATTTGTTCCCGTTTATTTGGTATTTGATGTCTGCTGTTTGGAAATACCGCACAAATGATCTAATACCTGTTATCAGTCTGTCCCTAAAGACACAATCGATCGCTGTGGGTGCATCTTTGTTGTTTCCGAAATTTTGGTTTTTTTTGGCTTGTACCAAAGACTTTATGTCTGCTGCAGCTGCCATTACATAAAATTAAATCCTGGAAAGAGAAATTACTTTCATGATTAAGAAAAACCTGTATAGAAGTGATGAGAAAAAGACTAGTTCCGATTACTTTAACGGTAATGTGACCATTAAGGAGGTATATGGTGAAAATAACTCACAGGATCAAGAGCTTTACTTTGTGGAGTTTTCAAAGGGGGCTCTAACAACAATGCATTATCATGAAACAGAACAATTTCTGATTCCTGTGTACGGGAAGGGAGTGGTGGGTGAACTAAAGAAAAACTCCATATTGAACTTTGATTTGGATGATGTGGATCTAAACTTTCTCGATATCGGTGAAATTGTCTCGATTCCTCCGAATGTCCTGCACTTTCACGGTGCCTTGCCGCATCAGGCTTTTACCCACATTGCGTTTAGAAAACTGTTTGACTATGATTGTGTAAACGGCAGCAAAAACCCAAACAAAACCCAAACAAGATGGGCATCTGATTTTATATCTAAAGAGCTTGGCAGTGAAGACCATGACCTGATAAAAACCACACTACAGAATATCTCAAATAAAGTTAACCAATCTGTGAATAAGGTGTTATCTTCAGTTAGCTGAGATATTGAATTATTTTTTTTGCAAATAAAATTTTTAGTCTGTGCTAAACAGAAAAAATGGTTAGTTACTTTGATTTTCGTTTGTTGCCAAACTATTTTCTAATGTGTTGTTTGGGTTGCTTATGTCTGTATTGTTAGCCAAAATTGCAGAGTCGCTTCCCTCTAGGTTTTCAAGATCTTGGGCAGTTTCTGTGTTATTTGGGAATGTTGTGGATTGGTTCTCTATCACTCCCTGACCTACCGCAGTGTTAAAGGCAATATTTGTCATTAATGCTCCTACCGCAAAAATCAATGCTACTGTTAATGTTTTTGTATAGACTTTGTTTTCCCTTATTTTGAAAATAATATTGTATTATAAAAACATACTGCTCATATATAACAAATTATTAATCCATTGCCTGTATTGTTCTTCCGCCTTGAAATTCCTATTTGCAGTTAACCTCAACTATGGGTCTGTTTCAACTCCGGGTGTTGAAAATGGGTGATTATTTTTGGGTGTAGGTTTTGAACCAATCCGAGAGTTTTTCTGGCTTCGGCAACAGAGGCCATTGTCTCGTCATCAATAAGAATATGTTTCTGTGCATTTTCTGATAAGTCTTGATAAAAGAATGTGAAAAGCGCAAAAATGCTACTCATTTAGATCCTGATATTTAGATATCATCTACTACTGTATTCCCTGAATCCATTTTTTTATGCTTCCCCTTGTGCCATTGTTTTAGTATCCTTGAAACCTTTTCAGTTTTGCAGCCCGTCTCATTGAATTGGATTGAACATATTGGGTTCTAACAGGTCGATGTTCCCAATTTCCTTCTTTTGTGTCATCCAAAATTTCGTATTTCGTATGTGGTGTAGCCTTGCATTCGAAAAACCAGTCTTTTGGTGAATCGGAAGAACATAACTGTTTGTTGTTTGTTTGGAGAAGTAGTAGGGGTTGCTTTAGCCAAAAACCCTTTTGCTTGTCCATCAAAGCCTTGTTGCTGTCTCCAAAGTTTTCAATATCTTTTCCTCTTTTTTTCTGGTTGTCCTTTTCTTTTGCAAAAGAACAAAGGCAAGCAGTAAACTTCTATCGGGTTGCGTCGTAGACTATGCTGTGGAATTATATGGCATTTAAATAAGATTCAGCGATAGATATATTTAAGGTGAATTCTTATAAGTAGCATCACCCTTGGGCTACATGTGTTCTCCAATACAAATGTAACACCATCATAATACCATGAAAATATATATATTATTACATAAAGGGTGTACACACAATCTTTGTTTTAGATTTGTTTTACCAAATAACTTGCTTGTGGATTTATAAAAAACAAAACTAAACTGTTCTAACTTAAATTATGATGCTATGAATTGGTTTTGCCTAAAATAGAATATGGCATGTTTTGTTGTTGTTTATTATTTTGTTATGTTGTTCATCCAGCCAAACTTTCTGAAGAGCCATATCATTACAATGGCTGAACCTATCGATATCGTTGTTATTATTGTAAGTGGCACATAATCCGATATTGTGTCACTTTCATTCACGCTTCCAGGAATAATAATGTTCATACCAAAAAATGTCCCTAATACTGTAATTGGAATGGATAGGGTAAACAGCATTGTTAAAAAACTCAGGATTTTGTTAGTTTTTTCACTGCTTAGCATAAAATCGGTGTCTTTGTAAATTTCAATGGTTTCTTTGGATTCATCTAAGGCTTCGAGAACCTTGAAAATATGATCGTTTACGTCTTCAAAATAAGATATCAGGTCCTCTTCCTCAACACTGCTTGAGAACTTTTTAACATCCCTTGAGATTATCTCTGACATGATTCTCTTTAACGGCAGTACGACACGACGCAGGGTGGTTATCTCTCTTCTCAATATTGTTATTTCTTTTGCAACTGCTACCTTATCATCAAAAACTGCGTCCTCTATGTCGTCGAGATTTCCTATTATCTTCATCAGAATGTGAAGCAAGTCATCTACAAGGGTGTCTAAAATACTGTGCAAAAGATAACCAGGTGAGTTGCCCATTATGTTTTGTTTATTTTTGTGTTCATCATATTTGCACGACTGAAAGAGTTCAACTAATGGTCTTAAGTCTCCTTGATGTATGGTTATAAGATAGTTTTTTCCTATAAACAGCGATAGTTGGCTAAATCTCTGGAATACTTTTTCTTTTTGTGTGGTGGGGAATTGAAGAATTATAAAGATGTGGTCCTCATACCTGTCGATTTTTGGTAGTTGATTTTTAGATAAGCAATCTTCAATGTTTAACTCATGAAGGGAGTACTGTGGTGATATGATGTCCAACTTATCCCTGGTGGGTTTCTCAATATTCACCCAAGATAGCTTGTCATTTTGGACAGTTTCCAGTCCTTGAATGTGATTTGGTAAATGCATTGCTCATAACCCTTTGTAAAAATTATACAGCTATTGTTGTCTCTTATTAACTTAACTTGTTGCAATTGCATTGGTTTGCGCATATACTTTTAGTCCCATCTTGTTTGATAGGTGAATTCGATATTCGTTTGCGTAATTTGCAGCTCCTTGATTATGTTATGGCTGGCAAAAGGGGTCCTTACTGTGCCAAATTAATCATTCAGTAAAACCAAAAAATTGTGTCAATCAACTTATCAAATAAGTCGTGTTGACATTGGTTGTTTGGAATTTGCCTGAAATGCTAATTGTGCATTTTTGTCTTTATTTTAACATAAGCGTTTTAATTGTAAAAGGCTGGAAAACATTTACACATTATCTGTAAGCCTTTGCTGCTTTGCATTTGATCTTTGGCCATTGAAATGCATTATAACCCTACCGCTCATTCAATTTTTGTTGCATATGCGCAGGTATGTGTGCTAAAATGCATGCTGTTAATGGGTGAAACTGATTATTGCGTGAATTGAGTTGAGTGTGCTGCATTTCTTTTGTTTTTGCCCTGACTATGAGATATGATCAGTTTGATGCTAACATATTGCCTATTTTTTCAATCAATAGGGGGACATTATGCCCTGTTTTTGATGAAATTGAAACTATTTGATTCATTTCTGGTTGGATGTTTAGTTCTTTTAATTTTTCTTCAATTTCTGCAGGTTTTACCAAGTCGATTTTATTTAGGACCAGTATCATTTTGCTGTTTGGAACTTCCAGCTTGGATAGTGTTTCGAGTGAACTCTTTAGTTTTTTCCCGATGGATACTGTATCGTCGCTGAAATCTATGACCAGTAAAATCACATCTGCATAGTTCAATTCAGACAGTGTTGATTTGAAAGCTTCTATCATGTATGGCGGTAGTTTGCTTATGAAGCCTATTGTATCTGTGAATAGGGCCTTTTTGCCATTTATCTTGGATGCCCTTGTATAGGTTGTCAAAGTGGTAAACAATTGCTGACTTGTTTCTTTTTTTTCATTTGTTATCAAATTAAATAATGATGTTTTTCCTGCAGATGTGTAGCCTGTTAGCGATATCAAAGGCATGTTTTCGTTTGATCTTTGTGTTCTGTGCAATTCCCTTTTTTTTTCCTCAACCAAGAGCTTTTTCTTTAGAACAGCAGCTCTTCTTTTGATGTTTAGAATTTCTATGTCCTCGTTATATCGGCCAACTCCCAAAAACCCGGGCTGCTCTTCTCCTCCACCTTTGGAAAGGCGTACTTTTTCCTTAACTCTTACAATATCATACTTTAATTGAGCCAATTTGACCTGAATTTTTGATTCATTTGTTACTGCCCTGTTTAAAAAAATCTCCAAAATTAGTTTCTCTCTGTCTATTACTTCGATATTGCATAGTTTTGAGAGATTGTATTGCTGGCTTGGTTTCAACACCTCGTCAAAAATTATTACATTTGGTTTTAATTCCATGATTTTTTCTCTAACGCTCTCGGCTTTGCCTTGTCCAATGCCAAACTTTGATTTTGTAATGTGCTTTTGGCATATGGTGTCTAGAATTGAGTAACCAATCGATTCTGCAAGTGATTTGGCTTCTGAAATGGAGAATTCATTTGGGTATGTAATTAAAAGTGCTTTCTTTTCAGATAATTGCATTAGATTTGTTTTATATTCTTCTGTAAGTAATTTAAACTATCTTCAGCAGCAAAATAATGCCCGGTTAGAAATACATTTATTTTAATTTTTGTGGTAAAGTTAAATAATTTGTCTTGGCTATACTCATTGTTTGCAAATAGTCTTAAGAAGTGTAAACGGATATTCAATTAGAAGATGCAGTTATGATGATTTACAATCAGTTATTGATATCAACGAAAAAACATTGCCTGAACATTACACCCAATACTTTTTTGAATCTTTGCTTCGTGAGATACCTGAATCCTTTATTGTGGCTGAATTTGAAAATGAAATAGTTGGGTACATTATGTGCAAGCTGGAGTTTGGATTCTCTAACTTCAGAAAATTGGGATTTGTAAAAAAAGGGCATGTTGTTTCGATTTCCATTTTGCAACAACATAGGGGAAAGAAAATAGGTGAGGCATTGATGCTAGAGGGGATTAATGGAGTTGCATCGCGGAAAGGCGATGAGATTTATTTGGAGGTCAGAACAAGCAATCTGCCCGCAATATCGCTATACGAGAAACTTGGCTTTCAGACAAAGTCAGTATTAAAATCTTACTATAGGGATGGAGAGGATGCTAACTTGATGGCTTTGGAGCTGTCTTAGTTTGAATGTTTTCTGATATCTTTTTCAACTTTCAATAATAAAAATAAATATTTGGCTGCCGTTAGTGAATTAAATCTATGAATATCTTTGAGCCTTCTACCTTTTTGGCAGTGTTTCCTTATTTGTTTATCTCCGGATTTCCTATCTTTGGAATTATATTGGTAACTTACTGGCTTGTCAAAGACAAAAGGTCATCAAAAACAAAAAAATAGCCTATTCCTTTTTACCATCGCATTGGTTTCATGTCCTTTAGTATGGGATTGTTTGTGTTAGATTTAAGTATATTGCCTGTTACATGTCGTTTTTGTTTTATTGCAGGGCAAAACTGGATTTGTGATTACTTTCCGAAACATTTCAACCTTTCTTGGTATAAAACGCATAAATGCAGAAAGTAAAAAAAGGCAACATCAAATATCAGACTGTGTGTCGGACTTTTTAACTTCTTTTTACCAATAATCCAAAATTCGACCTGTTAGCAGAGCAGTGTAATTGAAACATAAAAACTATCTCAAAAAAAATAACAACAACAAAACAAGGAATGTCTTGTACGATGTTTTCTTTAAAAAGTATCTTTTACATTAGGGCTGTTTAGTTTGATGTGGGTGGCAAAACATGCTCTTACACCACAACTGGACTTGTCATATAGATGGTGTTTATTCCTATCTACAACAAATGTAGATGCAGATCAATATTGTTGATGCTACGTTGAAGGGCATTCACAATAAAATCCTAATGTGTGGATGTGTGCGCATTAGCTTGTGCAATGACTGGAGCCTATATGTTAACCATTATGCAACACCTTTGTCTGTTTCCATTTCTCGTTTAAAATGCGCATAAATTCTATTGTTTGGTAAATCAATTGATTGGATGAGATGTTGACTCTTGATTTGGATTTACTGCTTTATCATGTAGGTATCACACATGATGGTTATTGTTTCCCACTTTTGGGATGATGGTAGATCCTAATAAATGATTATGCACAAACTAAAACAATATGTATGTTTACAGCAATAATGGAAAAAATAATGGCATGGTAAATGTTTCGAAGAGTGCCCATGCTTTATCACTTTTCTCTCAAAAACAACTGCAGTTGCTTTTGACCGTTGCAATGCTCTCTCTTTCTTTTGTGGTGTTGGCCGAATTTACCGCGATGGGTAAAAACGTTGCCTTTGCACAAGGGGAGCAAAACCAATCCGCTATGATTAACTGCGCTGCCGTTCCAGGCAACATAAGTGACAATGCAGTTGCTATACAAAACCCAAACAAAGATGTGTGTGATGTGCTGATTATGAGGGAAGGTCCCCAAGTCATTGGCCATAATGGCACCATCCTCAACAAATTTTTGGTGGCAAATTCTATAATTGAGGTGACGCCTGCACCAGCCAATATGTCTATGATGGGTAACGCAACATCACCAATGGTGGTTGTAATGGGGGAATTTGCATTACTACAACCAGAACTCAAACCCATGCTTTTGGCCATCTCCAAAGCCAATTGGAATGTAACTGCAGTACATAACCATCCGATTCTTGAAACTCCGCCTATGATATTTGTGCACTGGGATGCGTTAGGGGACTTGAATACCCTTACTGGCCAAATAAAACAGGTAGTGGCCCAAAACGAAATGATGCAGCAACAGTACCAAACACAGGGAAACAATACGGAAGCACCTGGTAACCCATTGTCTTCATTTGGTGAACAAATAGGAAGTGCCATTGGTATAGGCCAATAGCAAACAACTAACGGATGGTAAAACCTTGATTACCCCATATTTTCTTTTTACTTAACGATTTTAAATCCACTAAAAATCATTAATAAACAAATAATGACTCTCAATTGACTAAAATTTTATATGACAAATGGTATTTGCTAATTACCAATTGTAATTCTTATTGATAGTAATGCGATAACGGAATGACAAGAATACATAATTGGTTATTGCAGAAAAAATCAAGTTATTGTGGGTATCTATTAATTTGGGGCCAAAGGATTTTGTTGTTACATTTCAAAGTAAAACAAACAAATTTTGGTTTTGGATTTTGGATGGAGTTTCCTTTTTACTCGTTGATAGTTGCCGATTTGAAATTAAAGACAACAATATTCCGTAAAATTATGTCGAGCTTTATGATTATGAAGTTTGTTCTTCGTCTCCATATAATATTGTGGCACTATACACTGCACGATTTTGATTATGGTCCCAAACAGAATTGTGATATAACTCCAGCAAATCATATCCCTTGCTACCTATCTCCTTTAAAAATTCATTTACCATATTATCGAGGTCAACATGGCGATTGTGTTCAAAAGTCTTGACTTGTTGCATTTCCTATTGTGTGATATGGTATGTTATATTTTATACTTAACTTTTGCTAATTTACCAAACAAAATGCTAATGCGTTCTTAATCCTTTAGCTTTGTTCTTTTAGAATCCATATTCTTGATGCCAATAGGAGTTTTAATACAAATTACACAGTCTTTCTTTGTAATGGGCTGAATATGATTGACCCTTTACAGTTTATCTTAATCTTGTGGAGCATATGATGCTTTATCCTTTTTTATTTTGTGCCACCTGAAACTTTTTGACATGTTAACACTAACGTTATGCACTCACAATATAGCTGTGTAAACATACTTGATTATTCAAAATGTGTTATTTTAATTGGGGGTCTTGTTCGAGCATATCTTATAAAACATGGGTAGTTATTATGTGCCTCCTACATCTATTAATTTACTATTATGATTTCCAAAACTCATCGGGTTTATGGTTTAGATTCTGGACCATTTCAAAAACCTGTCATAAAGTAAACCTGCTGTTTGAAGTATAGTTTTGTAGCACGTGTCTATATTATTTCTATAGTATGGTTATTGAATGGATCCTCCGGAGTATCGATACTATTTAATTGATGTCTTTTCCTAACTCTTTCTGGATGGAAATTTCTGAATTTCAACTGAATTGCATCTGCTACACTGAATTTTCTCATTTATTGACAAATAATTGATATAGTAGCATTTTTTGCATTGTTTTCTATCAAATACCGAGTAGAGTTTAACATTATTTGAGTCTTTTTCAAAACTTATTACATTTTTTGAGCGCAAATTTGCTAAAACCGTATTCAATAGGTCTGAAATTTTATCATAATCGTAATTCCTGTACCTTAAATAATTTTTTAACAAAGTATTGATAATGTCTTCTCTATTAAAACAGTCAATAACTTTTTGGCTATTGTTAACATTGGATCTAAAAAAAAGATCTCTAAGGTACCATTCAAACTCTTTTAACACTATTTCCGAAGACACGTTAATTGTTATTACAACTGTATTATATTGAATTATTTGTATTTTTAGGGATGATGTGTGTGATGTCTGCCAATACCGCATACATTTTGCTAGAAAGATAAAAAGGTGAAAGAATTTTCATATCGCTTAAACATCAACTAATAGCAACAAGAGTTACCTTAATGGCTAATCCTTTTTGTACGGACTATAACAATGAATTGAATAAATGTTTATATTGTTATGCTATAACTTTCAAATTTTATGAATATGCTGATGTTGGCATTTCTATTTTTCTTATGCCAATTTTACGGTTGTAAAGCCTGGTTATTATATATGTAATATTTGTATATCTGATATGGCAAAAGACCCAATTTGTGGAATGTTTGTAGAGGAAAACGAAAGTACTCTGCATTACACCAAAGATGGTATAACCTATTATTTTTGTGCTACCCAATGCTTAAATGAATTCATTGAGCCAGAGAAGGCATTAAAAAAACTAAAAAAACATGTTGCTGTAAGCGTTGCACTAACCATACCAATTGTTTTACTTAGCCTCCCTCATATGATTCCCCAGTTAGGTCATCTTTTTCCAATGGAGTTGATGGAATACACAAATTACATACTTTTGGCTCTGGCAACTCCAATCCAGTTTTGGATTGGCTTGCGCTTTTATAGGGGATTTTGGGATGGAGTCAAAGCTAGAGCATCTAACATGGATACGCTAATAGCTATAGGAATAACAGCTGCATATGCTTACAGCGCAGTAGTAACTATTGCTCCTGGATATTTCCCATTTACCGCCGTTTATTTTGAAACCGCTGCAATAATAATTACACTCATACTGACAGGAAGGTTGCTTGAAACAAAGACAAAGGAAAAGGCCTCAACCGCTGTAAGAAAGTTGCTTGACCTAAAGCCAAGGACTGCCCGAGTTATCAGGCCTTTAATAAAAGAGAGAGGTGATATGAAGATAAACAATGAAAATAAAAGCAACATTGGGGCTGGCATCTCCAAATTAAAGTTAATATCAAAAGAATTTAGAGAAACCGAGATTCCAATAGAGCAGATAGTAGAAGGGGATTTGATGGTGGTAAGGCCAGGAGAGCGAATCCCCACAGATGGCGTAATAATGGATGGTAATTCGTCCATTGATGAATCTGCGTTAACTGGGGAAAGTGTCCCTGTGGACAAGGCAAAGGGGGATAAGGTAATAGGTGCTACTATAAACAAAAACGGCCTTCTCAAGGTCAAGGCAACAAAAGTAGGGCAAGATACTGTTTTATCTCAAATAGTCACTCTAGTGGAAGAAGCTAAAACCGGAAAAGCAAAACTGGAGAAAATGGTTGACCAGGTTGCAAAATACTTTGTCCCTGCCATTGTTGTAATCGCAATAGGCGTGTTTTTGGGATGGTACTTTATTGGAAACGCTGGATTGACATATTCGATTTTGGCATTTGTCTCGGTCATCATAATAGCGTGTCCTTGTGCTCTTGGGTTAGCTACACCTGCTGCATTGATGATGGGAGCTGGAAAGGGCGCAGAAAATGGGATTTTGTACAAGGGTGGTGAGCACATAGAGATAGCCAACAAGGTCAATACAATTGTATTTGATAAAACAGGGACTCTGACTGTCGGAAAACCATCGGTGACGGATATAGTATTGTTAAAAAAAGATATTGATGAAAAAGAATTGCTTCAACTCGCAGCAACAGCCGAGTCAGGCTCAGAACACCCATTAGCCCAGGCTGTAATAAATAGGGCAAAACAAGGCAACATTTCAACTGCTAACCCGGATTCCTTTGAGGCAATTTCTGGCCACGGTCTTAAAGCCATCTATTCAAATCGCGAAATTATGATTGGAAACAGAAAGATGATGGAGGACAACCAGATTCCAATTACCGAAATTGTGGATAAAAAACTTTCTGTATTTGAGCAAGAGGGCAAAACGGCAGTGTTGGTTGCGATAGACAATAGCCTATCAGGAATTATGGCCATATCCGACACCATAAAAGAAGGCGCTAAAGATGTAGTCAAATCCCTGAAAAACAAGGGGATTGAAGTAATAATGCTCACAGGCGACAACCAGAGAACTGCAAATGCCGTTGCCTCAAAGATTGGCATTGATAGGGTTTTAGCACAAGTGTTTCCAAATCAAAAAGAAGAGGTCGTTTCTAAACTAAAAGCACAAAAAAATAAAGTAGTTGCAATGGTTGGGGATGGTATCAATGACGCACCGGCACTAGCTAGGGCAGATTTAGGAATAGCGATAGGATCTGGGACAGATGTCGCAAAGGAAACAGGGGGAATAATACTGATTAAGGATGACATACGAGATATAGTAACTGCGCTTGATTTGGGAAAGAAAACAGTATCCAAGATAAAGCAAAATCTATTTTGGGCATTTGCTTACAATACTGGTTTGATACCCATTGCGGCGGGTGCGCTAGTTCCCTTTATGGGATTGGGTGTGTTTGGTTGGCTCCCTATCCTTGCTGGAGTAGCAATGGCGATGAGCTCTATAACGGTAGTAACAAATTCTTTGCTTCTGGGGCGATACAGACCAAAACACAACACTACCTGATTTTTTTAAAGTTTGGTTAAACTGATTTAACTGTTTGTAAAACAGTCCCGCAAATGAAACTAATTTGATAAAATAAAAAGATCGCAAAGATGGATTATGTTTCTTTACTGTCATCAAAAAATAAGGATCAGACCATTTTAGATATTTGAATACTTAAAAATCGCATTAGTTTAAAGGACTTGGATGGGGCAAATGCTATAAAAAATATAAATGATCTAAGGTTAGAAAGCAAAAAATCAGAAGTATGCATATCTAATGCGAAAGAAACCTAAATTACTATCATTAGAAACAAAAAAATCAAAAACAAAATATGTTGTTAACAGTACTAGATTGACCTAAAACAAGAATGCATAAAAAATATGGATGCTATGCTTTTTTAATATCCCTTTATTTCCTATCACGAATATATTAAAGGCTCTTATCCAATAATTAAAAAAAGGATATTCTGTAAAACCTAAAAAAACTTTTACCTTCCTTTAACAAGAAGTTTTACCTATCTATTTATTTTAAATTGCCTGGTGCTCAAGTGACGCAGAGTTAATGCAATATCTTAGGCCAGTGGGCTTTGGTCCATCCTCAAATAAATGACCAAGGTGCGAACCACACCTGTCACAATTAACCTCAATGCGTCTCATAAAATAACTGTCATCTATTTCTTCTTTGATGTTTTCCTTTTTTAGCGGGGCATAAAAACTTGGCCATCCGGTGCCAGAATCAAACTTTGCATTAGAGCTAAACAAATCATTACCACAAACAACACACCTGTAGATTCCAGGCTCTTTGTAATTATTATACTTGCCAGTAAAAGCCATTTCAGTGCCTTTGTTAACACATATATCATACTGCTCTGGAGTAAGCTTTTGTCTTAGTTCCTCTTTGGATATTTTTTTGGGCTCTTCTGAAGTCATACTTTAGTATATTACGCAAAAACGAATTATAAGTTTACTCATCTAATAGGAACTATTAATAGCCTTTCTTTTGCAATTGAAATTTATAGAAAAAGACGAAAGCAAAATAATTGATGATAAAGTTTACTTATCAAACCACAAAACTCTCTTATGTTAGATCCTGTAAAGGGATTGAAAAAAGAAATGGAATCAATGATGAGGAAATATGTCGTTTTTGAATAATCTTTGAGATGACATAGAGGTGTATTGTTAAGCAATACTGTGATGTAAAAATAAATCCTTTTTTGCGATAGTAAAATATGCAACAAACGTAGTCTTAAATCCTCGGAAAGAATAAAAAACAAATAAAACAGGCAACATGAAAGGGATTCGAACCCAGTGGCAATACTCCATAATACGAAAGATATTGTTAATTTCGTATATCATTTAATTCACAATTTATTTTTGAGAGAAACTTGATAAATTTCTTTTCCGGTTAGTGTTAAATTGCTCAACAACGGATATTTTGAAACAACTGCAGATGGTATTTGAAAGGTGGACAGCGTAAGGAGGAAACTCTTTTCTACTTGTATGCAATTGATGACTTATGAAATTTATTAGTGCCTCATCAGAGATTCCTGGCATGACCGGAGAAGAAGCGGCCAGCATGTTTATGCAATTTAATTTATCAAATCCCCAATATCGTTCTTCTATAGTTAGAGTTTCTCTACATCGTTGTGGGCTAATCTTTTATACGGTTATGGTAATGGTTATGGGTCTGTAACTTAAAATGTATTTGCAATAAGAACTTGAATTTGCTTTGGACCGTCTAAATATGATTATTATCTTTGTTGTTTCTTTTTTTTTACAAAATCTGATTTTGTTGTGATTTCAAAAGATTTTTGAAACCCAATATAATGAATATCTGTATTAATGTCTCAGTAAGAATGATAATCCCTTTTTACCCGTATTTAATATAATTTGCAAAAAATATATTTATCTCCTCCTTTTCTGTTTGCATAAGTTTTATATGATTCATTAAATAGTCAATACCGCTTAATGCCAAATTGCATTATGACTATATAAATTCCAAATTAAACATCATCATAAGATATTTTACCAATACTTTGTTTCCATAGGACAGAAGACAATGAAGGGAATTGAATTTATTTTTCTTGGACTAGGGGCAGTTTTGGGTGCATTTCTGAGGTATAAAATAGCATCCTATCCTCTGTTGCTGGGGAACCTTGTTTCAAATGTGTTATTGGTCAATATATTGGGGAGTTTCATACTTGGAGTCTTCTCTGTTTTATCCGCATATTTAAATCTGGATGCCCGCTATTCGTTTCTTGTTGCCATGGGATTTTGTGGTTCTTTGACTACAATGTCCTCATTTGCAATGGAAAGCGTAAATATGATTGACAATAGGCAATTCCTTAATGTATTTGTTAACGTCATAGCAAATGTTGCATTATCTCTTCTTGCGGTTTACGGCGGTAGAGTCCTAATATCTCATATACTTCAAAGTACCAATTAATGGTGAGACAATCAATGCTCTGCTTGACTATGCGAATCAAAAAGAATGACGAGATTAATGGAAAAAGACTGGAAAAAGCGTCAATGGAATTCTTAAGGAAATCAAAGGTCTCTGGAGCAACAGTTTGGTTGGGTGTTGATGGGTTTGGCAAGAGTGGAAAATCAACACTTCATTTAGAGGGGGCTGACAATCAACCGTCCTATGATGATTGATGTGGTTGACGAAAAATCGATAATCGAGCCGTTACTTCCTCAACTAAAAAGAATGGTGGATGACCCCGGCATTATACTCTGCATGAGGTTGATGCAATTTGAGTACTTTTGCTTAAAGACATGCCATTTGGCATAAATGATGTATTTTGTATTCCGACACAAGCAAAGAGACAAAATGTTGTTCTGTCACACAATTTATTGGCATATTAATTGAAAATGATGAATCTAGCCTCCTGTTTTGTATTGCAAAAATTTAATAGAATAAAATTGTGGTATGATTTAATTATTACATTACTTTTTTTTGGAATAGGGGTAATAGTTGATACCCGAAGATAAAGATGACAATATTGACAAAGATGGAGATGACAAGAGCGGGAATAAAAAAAGCAAAGCTACAGGCATGCGAAATGTCATATCTTTGGGTTTAGTGAGCTTTTTTACAGACTTTTCAACTGAGATGGTTTTGGGGGTACTTCCCCTTTTCTTAGTTGGCAATTTGGGGATATCCCGGGCTATCCTTGGTGCGATAGAGGGGTCCTCAGAGCTAACTAGTTATGCATTTAGAATGTTTTCTGGTGCGTTGTCCGACAAGGTTCGAAAGAGAAAGATATTCATCATAGTTGGGTATGGGCTGTCAACAATAAGTAAACCATTCTTTGTGTTCAGTGGTGGTTGGGTTGACGCCTTTGTGGTGAGGGCAACAGACAGAATGGGAAAAGGCATACGAACCGCACCACGTGATGCATTTATAGCTGATTCTGTTTCCGAATCCATCTCCGGCAAAGCGTTTGGGATCCATAGAACAATTGACCAGACCGGTGCAATAGTCGGACCCATTGTTGCCTTTGGGATTTTACAGACCATGGACATACAATCTGTGTTTCTTTTCTCGCTGATTCCTGGAATCATTGCAGTATTAATTCTGGTATTCTTTGTAAAAGAGGTTGCAATAAAAAAACTAACCTCGGCAACAACAATTTTTGGAAATATTGGCAAGGCGGTAAAAGGAAGCAAGCCATTTGTGATTCTTCTGATAGTTACTGGCATATTCAGCCTCGGCGCGTTTAATTTTTCATTTGTTCTCTTGAAGGCATCGGATTTGGGAATAGGCCAAAGTGTCATACCTATAGTATACGCAGTAATCAATGTGGCCCATACAATAATTGGGATTCCTGCTGGCATGTTGGCAGACAAAATCGGTAAAGAAAAGGTCCTTATGATGGGATACGCCGTTTTTGCAGTAACATCGGCATTAATGGCGTTACTTGCTGGCAGCTCTTTGTATGCGTATATTTTGGCATTGGCGTTTGGGCTATACCTTGGAATTTCAGAAACGGTGCAAAGGGCCATCATACCAAAATACGTGTCTGCGGAATTGCGTGGAACATCTTATGGGCTATACAACCTTGTTTCGGGAGTGTGCTTTTTTGTCAGTAACATGGCTTTTGGATACATTTGGGATATCTATGGCGTTAACCTGGCTGTGCTCTTTAGCCTTTGCTTTTCCTTTAGCTCAATTGCGGGAATGAGCGTATTCATAAAATCTTACTCAAACATTAAACTGGTTTAAGGACTGCGTATTTTTTAAATTTGGTAACAATAATTTGTTACGGTCCAGAAATGACTTGGTGACGTTATAGGACCTTAGTGTTCTTGTGTTTTTGAATCCTTTGTAGGATGATAACCTTCTATTTGGATGGTGGTATGAGATATTTTGAATCTTTTTTCAAGCACTGCATTAATGTCCTGCAAAATCCTATTTGAGCTCTCCATATCCATTACCACAACATGGGCGGATAATGCATTCATTCCGGATGTGACGCACCATATGTGCAGTTCAAATATTCCGGTAACTCCCTTTGTTTGCAATATTGCCTTTTGAATCTCTTCATAAGATAAGTTTGATGGTGCTCCTTCAATCAGTATGTTCATTGATTTTTTTATTATGGACCATGTGCGCGGTATCATAAATATGGCCAGACCTATGATTATTATATGGTCAACTAGCCTAAAATTAGTCAAATATATTATCAATGCCGCGACAATTACCCCAACTTAGCCAACAGTATCACCTAATAACTCTAACCTGGCCCCATGTATGTTTAAATCCTCAACTTGGCCGTCTTGCTTTCTTTTGTCAGTTTTTCTAAATAGGGTATTTTTAATTCTGTCTTGCAGGTCTGAACCGTCTGTTTTCTTTCCAAGCTCATGCCCAACGTGATTATCTATTTCGTCTTCATTGCGGTGGGTCGATCCGTGGCTATGAGTGTGAACGTTTCTAAGATTCGGCATTCCCTCCATATTGACAACTAATCCTATGACAGATACAACAAGCATGGGAACACTTTGAATTTGGGTGGGTTCAAAGACACGCCTATAAGCCTCATAAACGATGAAAACGGATATTGACATTAAATTACACCGTTGCCAAGTGAAGCTAATATATCAGTTCTGTAAAAGCCAAAGGTGTGTCCGGGTGTTGCCGCTCTTTGAATGTAAGTCGTTGCAAACAAGGCAAGGCCTATCCCAAAGGCGTCATTAAACATATGGCCCGTATCGGCAAGCATGCAAGACTTCCTGAATAGAATCCAGTTATGACCTCTATTATCGGGTGGGAAGAAACCAAAACAAGCACAACTTTTAGTTTTTTAATCTTTATGGCAGTAGAAACCGATGCTGTACTGCTGCTTGCCAATCTTAGTATTTAAATAAAAATTATATTTTTTAAAATTTATTATTAAATTGTGTGGTCTTATTAACATACCCTGGATAAAAAATGTACTTCAAACGCAACTGCATATCAAAGTGGCTCAAAGTTGTTTACTAATTCAAATAAATAACTTTTTTATTCTATTGTTATAAGCATATGGATTAAAGATCCGATATCAATCAATACAGTTTATCCAATTTCTAATAGGCCTGATAATTGATGATCAAATTGAGATATTGTAGTTTTCACATCTGTAAATTTATTACTCTTTCATTTCATTAATTTATAAACAAAAACTTTCACATTGATAGCATCAAGTATACATCCTTTAAATAATCCCCAAAATGTAAATTAACAAAAATCGGATTGTTCTTTTGTTTACTATTTTACATTCTCTTTATTTTTTTGTTGAAACAAGCACAATTTGTTAAAATGATTATATTGCCTATTAACGTATTAACATATCATTGAATAATAATGTGTCCATAAGTATACAAAAACTATCCCTAAAGGCAAAGTTATTCAGGGGTTTGGCAGACAGCACCCGACTTTCTATTCTGGAGGCATTAAGGGATGGTGAAAAGAACACAAGTGAAATCGTAAAGAAGACTGCTCATAACCAGTCAAATGTGTCCAATCATTTGGCATGTCTTTTGGACTGTGGGTTGGTAAAGAACAGAAGAGAGGAAAAAAACATCTATTATAAGATAAACAATGAAAAAGTATTAAAACTGCTTGAGGAAAGTGATGCGGTTTTATCTGAAATTGTGAGTGGCCTGTATCTTTGCGTAAACTAT
>JADDOW010000093.1:7065-17891 GCA_016782225.1 Nitrososphaeraceae archaeon | reverse complement strand
CAATTTTTTCGGTTTGGTCTTTAATTGCAAATTTGATACCGCCATATCTTTTAAGTTCATCCGTAAATGACCTCCAAAGTTCCCATTTACTTATGTTTCCTTCTTTATTGCCTTTGACTAGACTATCCTTTTCCTCATGGTTAGGACGCCACTGTAATGCGTGATTTACATAATCTTGAATCAATTGATTGATTCCAACAATTTCTTGCTCACCGACCCTATTTTGAAAAAGATTGAGTAATGCTGTCCCCATGAAAAGGGTAGCCTGAAGTATCTGACGATCATAGTTTACTTGGTTGTTTAATCTTGAAAATTCATTTCTTTTTTCATTAACCTTGTCTTCAAACCCTAGTTTATCCCATACTGCTCATCCACATCTTTTAGGAACTTTGATACCGCTTGTTCTGCCGGAATGTTATTAGCTTTGGCTATTTCAGAAATGGTTGGCCACAATTGTTTAAGTTCTTTGAGTCCAAACGTCATTGCTTCTAGTTCAGATAAATCATGCAGGGTTTACCTGCGCATATTTACTTGGGATTCCAAATGTGAATTTGTTTTGTTTAGGGCAGCATTCTGGATTTGGAGAGTTTGGACATTAGCTTGTTTTACTATTACCTCATCCCTTAGTGATAATGCCGTTGTATACTCGTTTATTATTTCATTTGCATCATAACCATGAATTAAAAAGTAATTGATTAGTTTGGCAAAGATAGGGATGTCATCTTCTATTTTTATGCAATAGTTATCCAATAGCATTTTCCTTAATTCATAGTACCAGTCAAGATACACCATGGCAGATTTTTCTTTTTGAATCATTTTGTTTAGGTTCTTGTCCACTTGGTCTTTTTGTAGTTCTAATCCCACAATGTCTTTATGTATAAGTTGTCTGTCTTTCTCAAGACGAAGACATTCTTTTTTCTTTTGGGATATAAAATCAGTTATTTGGGACATAAATGGTATTTCAAAACCAGAAATGGAATTAGTGGATTTATTATTGCATGGATCAGGTCCCATGCCAGTTGCAGATGTATTGGAAACCGATTCCGGAAAATTACTATTTGAAGTTTGAGCAGAATTGTTTATGTTATGAGAATAGCAATCAAGCAAATCTCTAATCCAAGTGGGTACTATTTCAGGTGTTATTCCTAACTTTTTACAGTTGCAATGTATGACTTGGATAAATTATGAAATCTCTTTGGCATAATCATAATCCCAACCACCAACTTCATTGTTTTTCCCAATGCCAGAATTTTTCAGCAACTGTACCATTCTGAATCCTTGAACACATTGTTCAATCTACATGTCCGATTCTTTAACCATGACGGCAAAATCCATAATATCCAAGGCATTGGATAATCCTATTGAGGTCTCCCAATCCCTGATTGTATTGGATACAGTGCCTGTAGATAGACCGACTTCCTATGCAATCCTGTCTCTAGTCAACCCCTTTAGGTAGTATTGTATCGCGAGAGATTTTTGTTGCTGCTTTGGATTTGATAAAGGCTGCACATAATATCATATTCTAATAGAACCCTTATAAAGATATTAAAACCGTCAAATTTCGCCATTTTATGTCATTACAGATGAATGTATAATAATTAAACACAGAACCATAACCATAAAGACATTATAGATGAAGGAAACAACCACTGGATCGGTATCAACAACGGCATTAGGAGATTGTATTGGACAATCTAACTACATGGGCACTTTTCAAAACGCAACAGGAACAATAGCCAGCGGAGTCGGTCAAAAATGTGAAATTATCAATACGATAGAGATAACACCAGAAGAAACATTTCAGGAATCATAATTTTCACCTTTGATGCAAATACAACTCAAAAAATTAGAGAGGGAGCATAAAAATTAGAGAATAGGAACCGTCCAACATACTCTTAAACTATCAAAAAAAATCAACAAATTTTTTGTACTGTGAAGATAATACATAATACAAAAATAAAATCAAACAATCTTAATATAGTGCCTTCCAGATCGAAATTAAATTTTATTAAACTTTATCGTTTGATCTTTAAACTTTTAAAAGAGACTATTTCTCAAACTATCTCATGGTCAAAAAGGTTTTACCTTCTTGTAATGTGTGTGGTGCATCTGTTATCGATTTTGTTGAACCAGAAGTGGCAAAAGAGGGACAAGTCAAAGAAGGAAAATATGTTAATAATCTATGGGTATGCAATGATTGCCTAAATAAATGAGGTTAATCAAAAATATAAATCAAAAAAGTTGGGGCAGTCAATAAGGTTCGGTTTTTTTTATTCGGTAGTCCTTTTATTTTATTTTAACTTTTTGCAATAAACAATAAATCTCTCAAAGAAATCAATGTCATAGTTACTTTTGTTATTATCATCATTTAACAATGGATGCAAATCAACAGAACCGTCAACAAAAAATTGGATATATTTATGTTTATTGTGATCAATCAAAGTACCCAAGATAAGGTAAACAGAATCATAAAGTATCTTGTCATTTATGCAATCGAGATAACAAACCTGCAGCAAAGGTTCATTGTAAAATGTGTTTTTACCATCCAGAATATTGATTATTGACAATCCGCAAATTTTGCTGTTCTCATCCACCATAAGAACAAGCTTTTTTTTATCTATCAGATTGCAAATACAATCAAAGGTATTTTCCAACTTAAAGAACCTCCATTCATTGAAATACCTATTGTTCTTTTCTAAATGAATTTGCGAACTATTCAGGTAATCACATACAAGTTGTACGTCGCCTAAGCAAGCGTATTTCAAAACCAGAGATGAGTTTGCAAATTCCAATTTTCCTTTTATTTTTACATTGTAGTATGCATAGATACAGTTTTGAGAAAAACCCTGTTTTTCAAATAGTTTTCTTGAGTTTATATTGCTGTGTGCTATCAATGCACAAGATTCACCCAACCCTTTTCCAATCCCATATTTTACCATATATTGTAAAAGATGCGTAGCGATTCCTTTGTTTCGATGATGTTTATCAACCCTTATGCCTTCGATCCATAATAAATCGTTTTGGCATACACTAAAGTGCGCTATGGCAACTGGCTCATAATTTGACGTTCTCGAATCAGGATTATCCGCTACAAGCAATAAGCCGGAAGTATCGGTTAACCAAAAATCCCATACTGTTCCTATGTAGTCACCCCATTCAAAAGTATCTTTGCAAAACTTTAGAACCCTATCTTTATCCAAAGATTGTGCCTTCCTGATACGCAATTAAAATCACCATTCCCAATATAGATTAAATCTTTTGGAATGTTTTATTCTTATTTAACGTTTTATTTTGGAGTTTTTACTGTTCTCCTACTGATCAGGTTTTTTCCAATATATTCTATTTATAGTCCCACACACCTCACATTTCAAAGTCGTAGGTATAGTATTTCTATCAGGATACCTTGATGATTTTTTGTGAGTGCTATTAGGTGGAAAGGCATTGTAGGATTCACCGCACTTTGGACAAGCAAAAAGCCCCATTACACTAAAATCTTTAACACAATATGTAAATGTTTATCTCTAAATTATTTTTTTTTAATGTTTTAATGCGTATTATCATTTCGCAACAGTATTTTAAATAACTATTTTTTCAAGATAAATATCGTCAATTAAAGTGATTATCTAACACAAAATTAAGGAACAAACCTGTGAATGCACAGAATTAACATCAGTATCAGGGTTCATTGTAAAAAGAATATATGCATCAAATGATCCATTCCCAAAATTGGATGGAATGATACGACCGCATCGTTAAGATAAATCAATGGCATTATCCTTGATTTTAAAAAATAAAATGCTCAGTGTTTTTAATTCAAAACCAAAAGGTTTTTTATTTCCAATTCAAATCTTTCTTTGGTTTACTTGTCAATCAGCTCAAATCTCGGTGCAAAAATAATGAAATCCCTCATTAAATTCAGAACATTATTTCCATGGACCTTTTCAACCTCCAATATAGGGTTAGAAACCTTACCCTTACTCAATATGCTTTCGAATAAGAACATATCCATTATCTGCGAAAGTGTACCCATTAATAGGGCCCAAAACAATCTGATTATAAATTCAGAGAGATGCTTGGCATTGAGAGGGGCGATATTATCTGTGAATCCTGACTTGTAGACATGATGATACCTATTGAATTTTTGTTTAATTTCCTTTTGAACAAATTCATATATTGAAGATGACTTGTTATTTTGAAAGTACAACAATAAGCAAAGTCACAACACCAAGGGATCCGAACAATATCAGAGTTGTTTTCCACATTCCACTGTTAGCTTTTTCGCCAATATCCCACATTCCTCCTCTTAAATCATTATTCTTGTTATACCAGTTTTTAATTTCATTGTAACTATAGTATCTAGTATAATCTGCTGAGGGAGTCCAGTTTGTTCTAAAATTATATACACTGTCACCCTTATCTCTCAAAAACAACGAATCATATTTTTTTCTAGAGCCTTCATCAGATAAAACCTCATAAGCTTCTACAATCTTTAAGAATTTTTCTTTGGAATCATAGCTTTTGTTTTTATCAGGATGGTATTTTAATGCAAGGATTCTAAAAGATTTTTTTATTTCATCACGACTAGCTTCCTGGTTAATTTGCAGAATATCATAGTAGGAAGGTGACAACAATATACTTCTATAAATACAAACTAAAAATTAAATATTATTGTGTTGCAGTTTTTGGTTTGTCAACAAAATAATAAATTCAAATACCAACAAAAGAAATAATAAATATTAGCAATTGAAGTTTTCTATAAAAAAAAGGATCATTTCGGATATCAAAAATAGGTATATGAAGTTCCAAGACTTTTCATTGGAAAACAAACCCCCTTCACAAAAAGGTAACGGGGAAAACAATGTTGAGATGAAAAAAACAACGGATAACAACACTGTTGGAATAAACAAGGCAAAATTTTTAGGAAATAGTTCCAGATTGGAAAAAAATGAAGAGTTTCAAGTGTGCAAGGATCGAAATGAGGAAATAAAAGAAGTCATCTGCCATCATTGTAAAGAAAAAATAGGCGCAGAGTGGAAAGAACCACATTGGAAATGGAACCTGGATAAAAATACAAAATTTTGCATGAAATGCTATGGAACCAAAGAAATAGAGTACGAAAAGCTGATGAACTATTGCGTTGTTTGCAGTTCCAAACTAAAGTTTATTCGCTATAACCCTAAAACAGAATGGAAGTTAAGAGGCCAATTGTGTAGAATGTGTTGGGACTCTCAAAACCGCAAACATAAAGGAGATAAAAAAAGACTTGGCATCAGCTGATGCAGATGTATTTTTAAAAAAAGGTATAAATCTAAATGGTATTTTTAAACAGTCATTTTTTTTAAGTTATCGCCAAATCATGGATAAAACACCAAGGCCCGTGATGCATAGGCCAGCATATGACAGATGTGGAATACCCATTAATCCCGAACCTATAGCAATTCCAATACCCGATATAGCCATTAATAATTCACCTTTTCTTCTGTTATCCAAGTGCAAAGTTATCATATTTTATAAAATGGTAATTTATTATAGTTTTGTATCGGTAAGTTCAAAAATCAGATTTGAAAAACCATTGCTCTAAAGATAAATTTTTTTATTTGTAGTATAAGGCAGAGTAAACAATTGGCAAATTATATAGATACTTTTTAAATTAACAGAGAACTCTCTTTCATCAATAACCTTAAATTAAAGATACAATAACCATCATAATCAGGCAGAGAACGATAAGAATGGTTTTTTACAGTATGTAAAATCATTGTATCAAATTGTCAATTTTTATTACCTTATTAACATAAATATACTTTACCTTGAGTTATGCTAGTTGACAAAGAAAAGAGAGGGAACTCTCAACTCTTATCGTATAGATAATATCAAAGATAATTATCATATGAATGACAATAAGGGAGATATTAAAACATCTTCAATACATTCACAGATAAAAGAAAAAGGAGACAAGGCTGTAAAGCAATGGTTATCTGATAGACTGAGAAACAAACTTCAAAGAGCATCCATATTGTCTTTGCAGAGCAACAAACCAATAATATTATATAGAAAAGACGTTGAAGAATCCGAAAATGCCGTTGAAGAGGAAATCAGTTACGTAACGGGAAAACATGTTGTTCAATTTAAGTATTCATATGGCGGATTTATTCCATCAAATTTTCAAACTATAGAAGTATTTACTTTAGACAAGTTTGCAAAATGGATTGTACAGGAACAGCAAAAAAATTTGCTTTTGCAATGTATTGATAATCTAGAACTAAAATAACAAAATTCAAGGTTTTCTCCATTTTATAACACTTAAACCTCATGCTAGTATAAAACAAATAATATACAATCTCTCACATAATAACATTGAAAATCATGACATAAATATAAAATAAAATGAATTATTGATGTGATGGCATCATATTTTTCATGAATAATTTAAATAATCATATTAGTTAGACAGGATATGGTTACGATTCAATAATCGGATTATTTATACTTTAATTCTATCTGAATGTAGTATATAAATTGAAGCGAATATATTATATAGAAAAATATAATATATTAATCATAGATAGGAATTAAGGTATGAAGGTGTTGATAGCTGAAGATGATTCCGATATTGCACTTACGTATGAAAGGGGTTTAGACAGAAAGGGCTATCATGTTACAATTACATCAAACGGAGAGGATTGTCTTAAAGCATACAACGAAGAATTACACAAGATGACATTTGATGATAATATATCAAATTCGTGCAATTGTTCTTTAGCAAATAACCCACCTTTTGATATCGTACTTTTGGATTATAGTATGCCCCAAATTAACGGACTTGAAGTAGCAAAAGAGATTTTATCAATAAATCCTCATCAGAGGATAATATTTGTATCTGCGTATGTTAAGGAAACACTAGAGGAATCCATAAAGTGTTTGAATCAGGTCGTCGAACTAATGCAAAAGCCATTTACACTTGAAAAACTGATAAACACATTGGAAGATAATGAGGTATACAAAGAACTACACAAGCTTAACGTAGATATCGACATAATAAAAGCAATAACACCCACTCATGAACAAGTGATGGACTTGTTAGAAAAAGTCAGAAAGATAGAAAAAGCAAGAACTTTTTGAAACATAACAAAACTGGTGGTTTTACCCGATTGTATGATAAATTAGACAATCGACTATCTTCAATTAAATGAGGCTTATTGCATCAATCTAAGAAACCGTAGAAAGTGGAAATCCCACCATACAATACTAAAAATAAAAAAATATTCAGGCTAAAAAATTACAGGTGAATAAGACCACCCGAGCCTGCAGTGTGTGGAGATTGACCAGGAAAGCTTCGCCTAAAGTGGCCAGAAGGTCTTTTAGATATTAGTTCTATAAACCATGCTTCATGCTCTATCTCTTCTTGCATTATTCTTTGCGCAATATCAAAGGTTCTAGGATCCTTTCCTGATGTCATATCACAAACCTCACCCCATGACCTAATGGCACATTGCTCTGCCTCCAACAGAACTTTAATGATTGAAGAGATGTCCTTCCAATTGTCTGGGAGATAAGCATCTGGACAACCAGCTTGAGTTGCAAAATCTCTAATGTCACGTGGTAGACTTCCCCCCAATTCATATAATCTTGGAACCATAGCTTCAAAATGATTCCTATCCTCTATCCTAGCATCCTCAACTATTTCCTTAATGCCTTCACCATCAAGACCGGTACAATGCATTCTCAATATGGTATAGTAGTAATATGTTGTAAATTCAGCACCCACACCCTTTGTTATCAATTCTTTTAATCTTTCGATGTTAACTCCATTTTTTTCTAACACTTCTAATGCAACTATGTTTGGGATTTTATCGTCATTTACTGTTCCAACAGATGAAACTTTATCATTATTGGTTGTTCCTGCTGTTGAAGCATCCTCGTCTTTAACATTAAAACTCATTAGAAAACTAAATAATTTTACTTATAAAAATTTTATTATGCAGATGACTTTATAAACTTCCTATGACAACCAAAAAGCAATTACATACAATGACTAAAATTAATCATATTGGCTGTTAGGGTAGAGTAAACAATTGGCAAATAACGATAGAAAGTGATAGTAAATATTGTATAACATAAGTAAAAGACTAAATCCGATATTTAGACTTGATCAATTACAATGAAATGATAATAAATTACAACCATAATATGAACAAAATAAAGTTTGATTAATGTCATTATGATTATTGCACATAGAACTTGGGTTAACGGCAGTATTTCTATGAATCCAAATCTACAATAACATTTAGGAGTCTATTTTAAAATATCTTCATCTGTTTCAAATCCTTCCCTATCAATTAATTGTTTAAGACAAATTGTAAAACCAATATGTGAACAGTCATCAGTTATACATCTTTTACAAAGTGGAACCCCATCGATAATGTCCACCAATATATCAGAATTTAAGCACCTATCAAAAAGTTTAACTCGTGTAACATAAGGAAAATTAATGTGTTTTAGGATTAGCGGTGGATTTTGGGTATAGTTATCATCTGCAGCAATAAAATACTTGCAATTCATCCATTTTAAAAATGCAAATGTTCCCTCGTCAAGGCTTTCACATTTTTCTGCTTTTACCTGTAGATCGTTATTTCTGATTTTGTCTTTTCTAGACATTATCTTTCTAATTATACCTTCATTCAGTTAGCTTAGATATAAAGGTTCGTTAAATAGGTTCTGTAAAATATTCACTCCATGTGTTTTCAGAACCAAGAGAATAAAACAGACCATAAGAAGCGCTCATATAAAAAAAGTATTTCTATGAAAGAGCCACCAACCTTTCAGAACAAGATATAAACCAACGACACAATAAAAAACAATATCTACCGAAATAGTTATTGGAAATAAAATCATCGGTTGACTTTTACTTGTTGCTAAAACCGTTAAGTTGACAGAGCATATAAAAACAGAATCATTTAATTCCTCAAATGAAAAAGAAATAAACAGCATACAAAGAGTTGGTATGCCTCATGTTGTTAAATCAAATCCATAGTCTGACCACTTTTCGTCAACCATTCTTTTTGTTTCTGCATCAACTTTTACCTCTTCTTGAATTTCTCTTTGATAACCCTCTTCTTTCCACTTAGTAGTGGCATCAATACCCATTTTGGAGCCAAGGTTAACAAAAGGGGATGCCGGATCAAGAGTATCTGTAGGAGTGTTTTCTATTATAACAGTATCACGCTTAGGATCGGCTCTGGTTGTGATAGCCCATATAACCTCATCCATGTTATGGACATTTATATCGTAATCAACTACAACAAATATTTTGGTTAACGATAGCTGCCCCATGCCCCATAGTCCCATCATTACTTTTTTAGCCTGGCCGGGATATCTTTTTCTGATAGAGAAAATAGCAAGACCTTGGAACCACCCAGCTGGCGGCATTGAATAATCAACCACCTCAGGCTGAAACATCTGAACCAATGGAAGGAAGGACCTCTCAATAACTTTACCAAAAAAAGCGTCTTCAAGAATAGGCTTCCCAACCACAGTTGTCAAATAAATGGGTTTTTCTTTTTGCATAATTCCAGTTAATGTAAATGTTGGAAAAAGATCAGGCGGCGTATAGTATCCGGTATGATCGCCAAAAGGACCCTCGATTTCAAGATTATTTGGATCAACTGTTCCCTCAAAAACTATTTCTGCATTTGCAGGAACCTCCAGGTCAACAGTAGAGCATTTTACAAGTTTTATGCCTTTTTTCCGTGATATGCCGGCAAATAGAAACTTATCTAAACCTTCTGGAACAGGAGCAATGCTGCTGAATATTGTGCCAGGGTCGGAACCAATTACCACCGCAACTTCTATGGGTTTCTGTGAATCTTTCATTATCTCATAGTGCTGAGCTCCTCGCTTGTGCGTCTGCCAATGCATTATTGCCTTCTTTTCATTGAGAATTTGGATTCGGTATAAGCCAATGTTTCTTATTTCAGTTTCTGGATGCTTTGTTATTGTCATTCCAAAAGTAATGAATCGACCTGCATCCTTTGTAAATGACTTCAGAATAGGAAATTTGTCAAAAGAAGGGTTGGTCGTATTGATTTTCTCTTGTACAGGACCCTTATCGATGGTTTTTGGCCCATATTCAGATATTTCTGAAAGCTTTGGGAGCATTCTAAGTTTGTTTAGTACCCCACTTGGCATCTTTAGTTTAGTTAAATCCACTATTCTCTTTCCGATATCTGAAAAATCTTTGATATCTAATGCTATTTGCAATCTATTTAAGGAGCCAAATGCATTACCGAGTATTGGAATGTCATATCCTTTGACATTTTCAAACAAAATAGCAGGGCTTTTTCCAGAATACATCATTCTTCTCATTATCTCAGCCACCTCTAACTCAGAATTTACTTCTACATTTACTCGCTTTAGTTCGCCCAAAGCATCAATTGCATTAATGTATTCTAACAGGTTATCAAAAGCCATACATCAAATTCAAGTATTCCTTATTTAATTTTAATATCGAGTAAAAAAAAATGCAAAAAATAGCTTATTATCATAAACTGTTTTAAAAAAATTTTAAAGTTAGTTTATTTGTTTGTTGTTTTTTAGAGGTGGTTGGTTAAGCTGGTTTTGATTATTGGCCAGTTGCATTTGGCATATTCATGTCTAATGTTGAACCGCCCTCAGTTGGTAATGTTTGGTTCATAGTTACACTGGTATTTACACCTACTCCACCTTGGCTACCGGTGTTATTCAAGTTGGATGAGTTAGTCAAATTCGCGGTCAAACTTTCCTGTGCGAATGCTGCTGGTGATGCCATTCCCACAACAAAGGAAACAGCT
>JADDOW010000093.1:0-6933 GCA_016782225.1 Nitrososphaeraceae archaeon | reverse complement strand
GTTAGATTTTACCGGTATATAAGGCCTTTGTGGCAATTGTATGAACTTTGCAAGACTGTTTAGGCGTGTAAGAATAGTGCAAAAATTTAAAATAAAAAAATAGGTTAATAAATTATTGTGCTTAATACATGAGTTTTTTGTTTGTATTTAATTGGTGCTAGGATAAGCTGGTTTTGATTATTGGCCAGCCAAACTAGTTGCATTTGACATTTCTGACATTGTCAACTTGCCACCGGTCATTGATGATCCGTTGCCACTGGTCATATTGCCCATTAACCCCATGTTATCCGTCGTATTCATGCTCGCATGTTGTGCTGCGAATGCTGCTGGTGATGCCATTCCCACAACAAAGGAAACAGCTGCTACGATACTTACGATTGCAATTAAGTTTAATTTATACATGCATCTATAGTTAGATTTTACCGGTATATAAGATCTACAAATATCTTGTATTTCCTATAGCAATTTTTATTGCAATGCCTTTTAAAAACATCTAATCTGCTAAAATGGCTTTTAAAAAATAAATCATTTGTGTAGTTTCAATAGATTGGATTTGTTTTTGTTTATCAATGGAATAATCTTTTCCGTTATCAACTGATGAAGGTTATTAGTCTCGGGATCAAAAGACAATAATAAAACATATGACAACACGCTATACTCATCTGTGATTGGAATCGTGGCCCTCATTAATTTTTCATATTTGGAGCTTGCATACTGAATCTTTCCCAGCATATACTCCCAACGCAATCGTGTAAATTGCCTTGTAGCGGCAGTGATTGCGTATTGAGCTCTTTCCTCAGGGCTTAGTAACGGATTTAGACCCGGTCTTTCAGCTATTGACTTTAGCTTACCATCTTCATCCGCTATCCCAGCAAACCTAATTGCCTTATCTAGGCCTATAACCTGCTTGCAAAACACATTAAACACCCCTTCTACTTCTTCTTCTCTATTCATTATAGTTATTCACCTTTCATTCAAAGTCAAACTACCCAATATATTAATATAAATAATAAAATAAGGATTCTATCTGCCTGGAATAAACAAATCGCATGTATCCTTATCAAGTATTCTATAGCAAGAGTCTAAAAAGTCTTTAAAAGATTCATTTGGGATTGGAGGAAAATTAAATGGTGGATTTTGTTCTAGCAATCCATCACGTTTATCACCCAAATTGAGTTGGCTATCACTAAACTGAGTTAAAGTTAAATTCTTTGTCATGGTTGTGCCATCTCTAACTATAGTAATAACTACCTTGTCCCCACTGATTTTTGTAGAGAGATACTTTTTGATGTCCTGATTGTTTCTTACGGTGCTGTTATCGATTTTTATTATGACATCACCACCTAATTCAATTTGTGTACCGTTGATTTCGGTAATGATATAACCACCTCGCAAACCAGCTTTTGTTGCAGGACTTTGGTCCAATACACCGGTTATTAGGAAACCTGTTGGTGTAGTCAAGTTGATTAGTTTTGCTATTTCAGGTGTAACATCAAGTCCAACCACTCCAATTGATGGTGGCGGTGAAATAATGCTAGCATTGATTTGTGGACGAGCGGCCAATTCAAGGGTTAATACTTTGGATTGATTTCCTTCCCTCAATACAGTAAGCGAAACGTTATCGCCTACTTCCTTATAGGTTTCCAAATAAGACAATACATCATCAACTTTTCTTACGGTGCTGTTATCGATTTTTATTATGACATCACCACCTAATTTTACAGGTTCGCCGTTGATTTGATATGTTGTGTTACCCTCCCTAACCCCGGCTAAAGATGCGGGGCTGTTTTCTGTAACATTAACAACAAGAAAGCCCGATGACTGTGAAAGATTCATTAGTTTTGCTATTTCAGGTGTAACATCAAACCCATTTACACCCATATAGGGGTGTTCATAGGTTTTTCCTTCCAACAACGTTGGAATAATTTTAGTTAGCATGTTTGAAGGTATCGCAAAACCTATTCCGGAATAAGCACCCGTATTTGAAAAAATAGCAGTATTGATTCCTATAACCTGGCCTTTCATGTTTAACAATGGACCACCAGAATTTCCAGGGTTTATGGCAGCATCTGTTTGTATAATGTTTGGTATAGAAAATGAGGGAGTAGGAGCAATAGATAGGTTATTTTGGTTTCCAAATGGTGGTGTTGGTGGATTATACTCTTCAGAGCCTGCGGGGATCAACCTACCAAGACCACTGACAATACCATCCGTTAAAGAGCCAGATAATCCAAATGGATTTCCAACTGCAGCGACTTTCTCCCCAATTCTCAAACTAGTAGAGTTCCCAAGTTCCAATGGAACTAATTTGGAGAGAACCTCGTTATCTTTATCCAAATTCAGTTTTATCACCGCCAAATCAGCATATGGATCTGAATTTGTTACATTTGCCTCATAAGAGACACCATCCAAGAAGGTAACATAGACGGTGTTGTTTTTTGCTCCTGCAACAACATGATAGTTTGTTACTATATGGCCCTCCTTGTCATAAACAAATCCCGAACCTAACCGAGAACCAGCTATTTCGCTTTGTTGCTGTAAATCTTCAGGATCAGTTATCTGTACAACAGATTGCTTGACATGGTTAAACAGGTCTGGCAAGGAGGACGAAAAATCTTGAGATGCACCCAAACCACTAGCGTTGGTTTCTTTTAGAGATGCATTTGAGTTGTTGAAAGTACTTGTAATATTATCATCCATAATAGTAGACGAATTGGGATTTTGTCCATATACTACATCATAAAAGGAGAAACCACTCAAAATCAAAAAAGCTGTTGTAAAGCATATTGTTAAATTAAAAAGTTTTCTTTGATCATTGTTTCTATCAATCAAAGCATTTTTTTTCGTTATCATTTATTAATTCATAATTAATTTAAAGTCAATTTAAATATTTCACATTTACCTTTATTCAAATTTTTGATTGATATAATTATAAAATGAACTTATTGTGATTTTTTGTACTTCAGACTGTATCGAGCCTGGACGCAAAGATCTTATTTTTTTTATGGCACTATAGGCGTCCAGTCCATCTTTTTTAATAATATAGGCAGCCAACACAGTTCCAGTCCTTCCCTTTCCGGCAGCACAATGTACAACTACGGGCTTTTCATTATTTATTTGGTTATCAATATAATCAATCACCTCAGAAAGTTCATCGACCGTAGGTGAGTTGTAATCATCTGTCTTTAAGAAAAAACTATCAAGCGTAAAGTTCATTGAGTGAACTTTTTTTAGCCATGCATCAGGTAATGGTATCTCCCTTACAGTCACAATTGTTTTTATGTTGTTTTTTACAAGCCACAACAAATGATCATATGAGGCCGGCAACCCACTCCCGGCCAATTTTTCAGGTATAACCCAGCTAAAGTTCGTTGGCCTGTCTACTATTCGCCCATGGAATCTTCTGTAAACCTCACCAATTCTTGTCAATTTATCTCACCCTGATTGACCAACAACAATAAGAAGTAATATTGTTATTTGTTTTTCCATGTTATGTTTGAATATACAAGGTCAGGAGTCAGTTTTTTAAACGGAATGCCATTACCCTCAAAAAACTTGGTAAAATATTCATAAAGATGTAACCTGAGTGCTTGAATATAAACTATTAATCCCTCCAACAGCATTACTCCAATATTACCCAAAAGAAACATGAATATGGCTAATGGAATAATCCCCTGATCCAAATAAAATTCAACACCTCCAGTGGTAGTAGCCATTAACGCAACGTGAACCAAAAGCATAATTCCAATTCTAGAATAACTAATGGTATTAGCAAACAGTTCTACCAGTCTTATAAGCATCACTTCAATTATAGTTATAAACATCTCCTCACCAAAACTACCGTGAAAATGCAACTTGCCCCTCTTTATACCAATTGGAACAGCGATAATCTGAATAACCATGGTAGCAATTAATATGGGGGCTGCAACTTTAGCAACAATTTCCACAGTTACCCAATCACCAAATATATTTGAGAAAAATGGTGCGGGGTTTTTATTTTCAAACATACCCATAACCTGATAATTAGCTCCAACAGCTGCCAATAAAAGTGAGACAATGGATAAATACATCACTAATATTGGAAGTCGCTGTGAAACAACCTCGAATGTCCTTCCTTCTTTTAGTCCCTTGTAGATGTTTAAAGATAAAGCGCTCACTATATGTATTATGCCAATATTAATTGAAATGGTCAATATAGTCATTACATTTTCTTGAGTGAATTCAGTTGCGTTTAAAAACCCTATAAACCCAATTGACCTTAACGCTTCGGCTCCAGGAAGCTCCAATATGTGAAAACCAAAGAACTCTCCGACAAGCAATCCCACAACCATTGCAGATATTCCGCTTGCGAGTATCAATGTTCCCCATCTTTGAATTGTACCAATACCACGAATTCTAAAAATCGCACCTATGGCAGCAATCACCGCACCTTGACCAAAATCACCAAACATCAATCCATATAAAATTGGAAAAATAAATGCTATCATTGGAGATGGGTCAAACTCATCATTTTTAGGATATCCCTGGGTTAAAGTTATAGGCTCAAAGGATCTGAAATATTTTTTATTTGCAAATAATGACGGAATTAATCCATGCTCTTGCTTTTTGCCATCATCAGCACTGCTTTGTGAAGTGTGTTTTGGATTATCCAGTAACACATCCCCAACATCAAACTCGTCATTTTTGGGAAAATTGGGATTGACTTCCCCATGGACATTGGGCACGATATTCTCAAATGTAGAGTACCATCTTTTAGTAACTTCTTTAAACTCATCCGATACGTCTGTAGGTATGAATCCCCGTATGACTGCAAAATTCTTTAATCCACCCGGTTTCCTAAATGCCTCAAGAACATCCTTACAATATAGTGAGCTTTCACGGAATGCCAACAAAGTATTTGTAACTTCACTTACGTGTTTTTTTAACACCGCATCGGTTTCCTTTTTCTTTCTACTTAAGGCATCTAGTTGTGACCTCACTTTTTCATAGGCAGACTTTGGGTTCTGTGGCAAGGATTTTGGAATTGCAAAAGGAGATATATCAAAACTCCTAAGGACTTTGTTTACCCTATCCAATTCCTTTGTTGAGCAAAAAATGAAGATAACAGATTTAACATTATTTACAGGAATGGTTATAAAAGCTAAACCACTTAAAGAACGTTCAATCTCGGCAGTATCTTTAGAATCTATCAGATACAGGCGCTGTGAAAAAAGAGATCCGTCACGAATATTATCAATATTGATATTTAAATTCGAAACCATTTTTAAGGTATCATGGAAAGATTGTAGCTCATCTATTTCTTTTAATAAAGAAGCACGTTCATTCAACAATTTCCTTGATTTTTCCAATACATCTTTGGAATCCCTATCAATCTTATCTAACAAAGACCTGATTTCATCAGCATTGAAGTCTTTTTTTGGTTTTTTAGCGCCCTTCATCAGTGTGTCCATTATCCCAATATCAGGTTTAATATTCAAAGAACGTACAACTTCATCAATGGATTGAAATTGTTTTTGAGAGTGCAATAATAAATCATCTAACTCCGTGTTAGAATAATCTGATGTAGATGATACTGGGATGGGGTGGAACCACTCAAACTCAGCCAATCTACTTACAACATTTGCTGATTCAGCCCGTGGAACAAAGAGTGTAACCTTTGATAATCTTGCTAATCCCACTTCAGATAATAAAAATTTTTACACCTTTAAAATCTTAACTAATTTATAGTCCAAAAAAAAACTAGTTGCTAATCAGTTCATCAAATTTTTTTAGAAATAGTTCTAATTTTTCTTCTGGAATAACCGCACCACAAGCTTTATCATGCCCCCCTCCACTGCCATTTAAATCAGAGGTTAATTCATTAACTATTTTTCCTAAATGATAGGAGCAATCTTTTGATCCCCGTATAGACAAAACATAAGAATTAATGTTGTCTTTTAATTTAAAAGCAATACCAACCTGTTTTCCTGATAAACCCAACACAAAATTTACGATCATACTCGATGCCAGATCAAGATCATGCCGAAGATAAGCAATATTATTCATTTTTATTATCTGGGGTTCAATAACATCCAAAGCATTAGAAATCTTGTCTGAAAACTGCTTTACCAAAACAAAACCATTCTTAATTTCGTGTGGTAGTTTAAATATTGAAATTGATTTGGAAACGTATTTTAAGAAATCAATATTTTTTTGGGAAGAAGAAATTATATAGGACAGAAAACATGACTCCAACATTAAAAAAGTTCTATCATATTTACTCATTAAAATACTCGCCATTGGTTTAGATTCCATATAATCGGTTAATGCAGCAGCTGAAGCATAAAACGAGTATTTGCTATTTAATTTGTTTTTACACAAATAATATATCTGGATAGATGTGCATTCCTCAACATTGTGAATTAGCCTTACTCCGATTTTTTTTAGTGTGTCTTTTAGTTTATCCTCCAAATAATGATGATCTATGTAAACAATTTGAATATTGTTTGAAATCAAAACCTGAAGTTTTTCAATAAACACATCCTGATTTTTTTTGTTTAATCCCAAATCACATATGAAAACTCTAGAAAAATTTTTGTTTTTTGAACATAATGATATAACCATATCAAGAACGTTCAACAAACTGGGATAATCTGCTAAAAAAATATTTTTAACTTTTAAAGCATTTCGTAATAGTGCTGCTGACACTAGCCCGTCGACGTCTTCTTTATGGGATATGCAAATACTTTTCAATATAACGAGACTTAAATAACCGTTTACTATTTAGATGTTCGTTTAGGTTTGATAAATCGCGATTGTCTCATTAATATCAGAGTTGAAATAAATACAGCTATAGAAAAAAAGGCAGAAAAAGCTGTCATAACCCAAATAGAATTACCTTCTGTTGCCACATGATAATAAAATCTTATAGAATATATAAACCAAATCCAAATA
>JADDOW010000015.1:11363-17959 GCA_016782225.1 Nitrososphaeraceae archaeon | reverse complement strand
GAGCCGCCACCGCCTTCAGAGCCGCCACCGCCTTCAGAGCCGCCACCGCCTTCAGAGCCGCCACCGCCATCATTGTCGTTGTCGCCATCATTGTCGTTGTCGTTGTCAGAAAAACGAATAACATTATCTGGTAATTGATTCAAAGGTATGTTGCGATTATTGTTGTTGTTACTAACTACATTACCCAAATCATTATTTTGGGCCAGATCTCCTGAAACTCTAACAGATTTATCATCACCATTGATGTCTCTCCATTGAAGAATAAATTCATAAGTTTCTGTATTGTCTTCAATTGTCTCACTTGTAATGAATAGATTAAATGGTGCCCTGTTGCCAGGTTCAATTGTAGATGGGTCTGCAAAAGTCATTTCTGTTCCTATGAGTATTCCGTTTATATCATAAAACGAGACGGTTACTTGAACAAATTGGGCAGTTGAAGTGCCATTGTTTAGAACCTCTCCAACAATTCTATCACCAAACTGTTCACTATTGTACCTTTGACTAAGCAAAACTATATCATCGCTGGTTTGAGTTCCAGTATTACTACTAGAACCACTAATACTTGAGTTGGCGCCTCCTGCATTTCCAATCTGATTGTTTTTAGGAATTGTAAATGGCTTTTTGATTGGCTCTTGAGTTTGTTGTATTGTATTTGGATTTGTTGTTGCTTGCTGTGGCACTATAGTTTGCCCTTGCCCCTGCCCCTGAGCCTGTGGCAATATTGTTGCTTGTTGTGGCACTATAGTTTGCCCTTGCCCCTGAGCCTGTGGCAGTATTGTTTGACTTTGTCCTAGATTACTTGGAAATTGTATTGGTGTGTTTTGTGGTCTTATGATGTTATCGTTAACCTTTTGGGCAAATGCCTTGCTTGCACCGTCATTGATATGGTTACTGGCAAAAGTTAATGATGAGGTTGATGGACCTGATACTAATAGCAATGATGCTATAGTCGAGATTACTACAATTAATGCAATAATAGTTGGCTTTTGTATTTCCACAAGAGATTATGTGTGATTATACTATAAATATGTAAAATAAGGTTATGTGTGTTTTTTATTAAATAATTTTTAATACTTTTCTAATATTGTGCATAATTTATTAATGTGTGTTCCTGCTTTGATTGATAACTTATGAACTTAATTAAGAATCCAAATTTAAACAGAATTAAACCAAAGAGATCTATTTAATTATAATCTCTTTTCTTGATGTACCAAATGATATGTATGTTGACTCTTGGGTATCAGGCCTTTAATTCTATGACTGGTTATTATTTGAAAATTGTACTCTTTGAAGCAACACTTGTAAAATGGGGAAATTCGGTTGGACTTGCCCTTCCAAAACCAATACGTGATGGAATGAACCTAAACCCCGGGGACAAAATAACAATAGTGGTTGATAATGACAAAATCTAAAAAAAAACACAATCTAACAAAGACTAATTTTCCATGAAGATATTATAATTCAAATACTCCAATCTGGAAATAATATTCATATTTAATATAAAATTACATCAGTAGAATGAGATTTCTCTTTCTTTTTCATATAATAAAAGGATCTATTTGGAATGTTAGCATTGAAAACAGCCGTGTTAACAAATATTTTGGTATTTTACAAATTCACCGATTTTTTCTTATTGGCAGTTTTTTTATGTTAGCAGTTTTGTTAACCATTTCATATTATAGTGGATCTAAATCTCAATCTTTTTGTTAGCAATTTGGATTCCCAAACCTAAAACCCGCCGAAACCTTCCAATATGTTGTCGATGGACTGAGCTGTTGTCTATTGATGCTTTTGTTTTTTATGGTTTGTTAACTGAAAAACAAACATGATTGTGGATAAATTTGAATGCTTTGGCATGTTATCCATAAAAAAAGATAATCATTAAACATGCTACTTATATTATGATTATTTTATTCAATAGGTACATAGATGAATTTTCTAATGTCTAATTCCAAGCTAACATTGTGTTATTCTTACATGGCAAGTGTAATTTTGGTTGCAATCCTAAATCTGACTTTTATGGCTGTGACTAGCGAATTTTCGAATTTAATGCAATCGGATAACAGTCATTTTGTAAAAGCCCTGTCTCCCAAATACCCCGAGGTTGGAGTCTCTTCTCCCAATGGACCAACGATACTTGATGGCAACCTGAAGGCAGAAGTGGTTTTCAAAGGATTAAGGTATCCAACCAGCATGGCCTTTTTAGGCCCTAGTGACATATTAGTTACAGAGAAAGATGAAGGCACAGTACAAAGAATCTTAAACGGAACCAAGATACAACAACCTTTGCTTAATGTAAGCGTTGCCAAATCAGGCCACAGAGGTATGCTGGGGATTGCAACCATTCCTCCTGTTGCTTTAGGCCATTATCCGGACCTTAAAAATGCTAGTAGCCACAATAATAATAATAATTATGTTTTTCTGTACTACAGTAAAGCTCAATCTTATGCCGGTGACGATGTTGCAGAGGGAAAACAGCCATTGGGTAATCTCCTGTATAGGTATGAGCTGATCAGCAACAAGTTAGTGAATCCAAAATTGCTGTTAAGTCTTCCAGCTACCCCCGGGTCTATCGGTAACGGTGGCAAGGTAACTGTCGGACCGGATAACAATGTATACCTTACCATAGGTGATGTTGGCATCAATGGACACATCACTAAAGCACAAAATATCCAAAATGGGCGTGAGCCGGATGGGACTAGCGGGATACTCAGAGTCACTCAGGATGGTCTGCCAATATTGCCTGGCATTTTGGGAAATGAATATCCCTTAAACCTTTATTATTCATATGGGATTTGGAACAGTTTTGGGCTTGCTTTTGATCCAGTCACAGGCATTCTGTGGGACACGCAAATCGGTTTACCGTTTGGCGATGAGATAAATAGGGTTGACCCGGGATTTAACAGCGGCTACAACAAGGTTGATGGAATGTGGCTGCATGGCTATAACATGAATCAAACTGAAAAGCATATTGCTCCCCCTTATCCCAACGATTTGGTTGATTTTGACGGGAAGGGAAAATACCATCCGCCCCAGTTCACATGGTTTGACAAAGTCGTTCCGACCGGAATCACATTTCTAAACTCCAACAATATGGGAAACCTATATAAAAATGACATGTTTGTTGCCGATGCAAAGCGCGGAAATATCTATCATTTCAAACTGGATGCGCAAAGGACAGGAATCATGCTCCCTATCGGTCCCCTTGCGGATGGAGTTGCAAACAGTTCTGATTCCCTTGATCAAATTGTGTTTGGAAAGGGCTTTGGCGCGATTACAGACCTTAAGGTAAATCCCTATGATGGAAACCTATATGCGCTGACTTTTGACGAAAAGCAGGGAACGGTATTCAAAATAGTTACCAATAATTAGTAAAAGGATAGCGATTAGCAAATTTGTTAGCTACTTGTTTTTACTTTCCTTTTTAAATCTTGTTTTTTTATCGATTTGACTTTCCAAACTTAGATTTTACCGTATCCTTTCGAATCGTTGTCGATGGACTTGGCGGGATTAAATTCCTTGTATAAATGGGTTCAATAAATCATATTAGCAAATCTAGTCATTTATTTTTTGAGGCGTTTGACTAGTGAAATCTATCATATATTAAGACAAATAGATGGGGCCAGAAAAGCGTTCGTTACTAAAGCGGGCTAAGAGGGACTGGCGCTGATATCGGTCCTTTGAAGTTGATTCTGTATTGCGGTAAAACTTGTATCGGTTTAAAAGTTTTGTTTTATGCCAATATTGCATGATTGGCCATGAAATGCCAGTCATGTGTATCAATAACCCCGTTGCAGATACAAATAATTGACATGAACTGTCGGATCTAAACCCAAATCAGTTTGCAATCCGATTTACATCCGGACTATTCATATATTTGCGGGTCCTCCACACCTGTCGCCATGTTTTCTTCATAAAGGATCACAAATGTGTGCTGCCCTTCGGTATCATTTTTGAAACGGGTACCAAATTTGATGTCAACCAACTCCTTGATATCTACCTTTTTGAGAAATTCGTTTATTTGATTTTCCGCGGCCGATAGATCTTGGTGATCAATTATTTTTACCCTCATAAAACTATTTGTGCCGTTTTGGAGTAATAAGAATATTGCTGTTTAGATGGTTGATATCATGATAATTACCGCCGGCTTTGACGGATGGATATGCGGCAAAATATCCTACCAGATATGCTTGATTATGTTAATTGGTATCTGTATGGTGATTTATCCATTATTGATCCATTTTTAATAATTCGTATTAGAAGAATCTTGATATAATGACTGAAAAATATGCAATTATGAGTCTAGCTCAATTATAAAGCTTAAATGCGTTTTCCCTGATGTAATGATATCTCTAAATGAGTATATAACCAATTAACTGATGAGGAAAAAAGACAAGATAATATCGGCTCGCTTGATAGTAAGTATTGGAAGGATTATCTAACAGATCCATTTAGTTCAAGGAATGAAGATTCAGAAAGATTTACATCAGATTTAACAAATGGCCTTTTCGATTATATAAAGTCAAAAATAGGAAAAGATACTGCAGAAAATCAATATCGATTAGCAATTAACGCGAGTAATACTTTAAGCCAATTAATAAATGAAGATAAAGATAAAACAGAAGAACAATTTAGAACTTTTAAATTATTTTTGGAATTCTCTTATGAAATATTTGATAGATTTGGAAGACTGTTATGCTATGCATTTCCAAAAGATATGTCACTAAGAGAAAATGGAAATAATTTATCTTATAATGAAATTATGCTCCATTTAGGAATCGGTACGCCCTATTTTATTTTTCCAAATACCCACGGATTTAGAGATGAATATGAAAAGATTAACTCATTACTAGATATTATACCAGACGTACGAACTAATAAACAAGCGTTTTATGATTTTATGCAGAATGATTTCAAGTTACAGCAATCTATAGCTGCAGTAAGAGGAGCAAAGAAATTTTCTAATAGTGTTTGGAAGGGTGAAAATGCATTAAGATTATTACCGTTTGAATTACGATATATACAACGAAGGCAAGCTCCAGATAGATATGTGATGGATCTATCGGAAAAAAACCCTATAATCTATTCACCTACAGAATACCATTCTATAAGAATTGAAGGGGATAGATTCTTTATACCTTATGATTATCTGCCTTTATTTGAAAGAAAAGGATATGATATAAGATAAAGTGTTTGACAAAATGATCAGTAGCCAAGATAATGGATTTATATTTTTCTTGATAATTTAATTCAATTAGAAATATGAACAATATCGAAATGCTTATGCCAAATTGTAACCTGATTTGAGTAGCTTATCGAGATAATTTAGTAGTTTACGATAAAATATATTGTTAAATGTCATTCTTGAATACCTGCTGAATGTCTTTCTTATTACTTTATTTCTCCATAGTTTCATCTTTCTAAATCAAGGTTTTTTCAAAGTGGGTTTTAATATTAGAATAGAATTATCATCTTAAAGATTTTGTTGCGTAGCATTGTTGATACGAACTTTGGCAATATGCATTAATAATATGGGATTAGATGACTTAATTAAAAACAACATTGTGTTTGCAGTATTATACAATGACATGCTGTTTTGATTCACCTTTCTGTTTGGACAGGTCATTTGTGTAGGTATAGACTTAACATGGACTTGATTTTTCGTTCTTCTTGTTACTACTCATGAACTTGAAGCGAAATTTACTGTAAGAAAATGTGCATACTTCTATTTTGTACTTTAATGATACTCTTGGTAATGATTTACATTACTTAAATTTCCAAAACATAAAAATTAGACTTAAGAAAATGTGCCAATATCAAAATAACTTTCTCAAAGAGTTCTTTCCTGCCAGTGATTGTAATTGAGATATCTGAGGGTAAAACTTCAAAACCCCTCTCTCTTAATTTTGGAGTCGCTCTATTTACATTTTCTGGCGTAGGTAGTATTGTTCAATATTTCTTGACGTGATGGTTGTATCTTCCGAAATCATAGATGGGCCACTTTTTGACTTCAGAATTATTTCAGCGGATGTTTTTTGAATTGTTGGACTCACATATGGATAATACAATCATGGTTTTTAATTTTAATGGCTAAACACTAGCTTACAGATGCTACATATGAATGCAAGTTGTTTTTCTTCTAAATTTCTAATTGATGAATGGGTCGCGCGATATTCTTCCAAAATTAATGGATTTATATTATTACTATATTTTAGATACAAGATTACAATGTAAATTACTGAAATAAGAATAGAAGCATATGGTGACACTAAAAACTACAATATTTGATTTATTAAAAAATAGGTTATCATTTATTCGCTATGCTGGTATAGCGGTTATATGTTATAAGTATCTAATATTGAAACATATTTGAGGCAACAATAAAGGCCGGAACATAAGCAATCAAGTGGTGTTGGCAAGCCCATATCAATATTATTTAATTGAATTGATATGGCAATATATCTGACGTGCCTAATCGATAAATCTTGTCTTCCTTCAGATATCACAAAAAAAATTTTTATTGTGTTTTTTTCCTATTGATCTTTTAAATTTGATTTTGTTGCTTTACAAAGATTTTCAAAGTTCTCGTTAGGATG
>JADDOW010000015.1:4417-11319 GCA_016782225.1 Nitrososphaeraceae archaeon | reverse complement strand
TGTTGTCTGACTCAAACGACCACCACCAAAAAGCAGCACCATGCATTGAAAAATCCAAAAATCTTTTGATATATTGTGAATGTTGTCTTGAGTTTATTGTTACATTCTCTTTAATCCCTGAATTAAACTCTCCCGCATATACCATATTATTTTTCATTAGCGTGGAAACTAGTTTATAGTATAATAAAATTATATAATAAGGCGGATATGGATGTACATCAAATAATATTTCGTTTTTTGTTTGGACCTTAGGTCTAATTTTAGATTGTCTCCATGGAAGACCAATTGATCTAATAGAATTCGAGTATACGTAGGAGATATGGAATGGCTTTTCCGTATCTTTTTCTAAATTTGCTATCATGAAATCATGATATTCAGAAACTTTTTTGAAATCTGAACTTCTAAATACCTGCGGTTCGTTAAGAATTTCAAATCCTAGTGTAGATTTCTTATTATTTAGTTTGTTAACAACTGCTCGTAACAGATCACGTTGCAATTCCCATCCACACTTGTTTTCACCATTCACTATTTTTCTATCCCACCATTGATTCCAAAATCTTTCTTGTTCTCTTTTATTTGGATGATTCCAGGATCCGTCCTTCGGAGGATTCCTTTGAAATAAAGTAGATAACAATGAGTTAGGAAATCCGATCCCTTGGCCCAAAAAGGAAGAACATTCCCACTGGTGATTGTCATAAATACAGGATAAGTTGTTTTTATCTGCCTCTTCTGAAATAACGCCTAGTTCTTGAAAGAAACCATCAGGATCTTTTTCAAAAGATTCCCAGTAAAAAGGAACTCTTATACAATCTAATTTATTTTCGGAAAACATTCTAAAAGAATCACTAATGTAATTGTTTGGAGGTGCAATTATTCTTGAACGGCTTTGGCGTTCGGCAACCTTGATTCCATCAAAATTAACCCCAATCAACATTTGATTTCTTTTCTCTTATGACCTCTTAATTGTATATTTTATAGTTTCTTGATATGGTGTTCCTACAAATAAATAATTATACAGGTGATGGAATACCCATAATAGATCTGTATTGCAGAATTATTATCAAATACCGCCTGTTATGCATTTTATTTCAACCTGTTACAAACGAAACCATTTGCAATATAAGAAATAGTAAGCGTTCACTATAGTGGTAATCTTATGTTATCCAAAAATGTTAGCAACAAGGCAATTAATAATATGAGCATCCCGAGGAACCGATGATTTTTTTAATTTAATTTTGGAATAATCCGGTCCTTCATATCGTGTGGGCTTGGACCATAATTTGCCCAATTAATAGACATTAGACATTTTTGAGCAATGACCTATGTTAATCCATTCATTACTAATCCATATTCTTTTAAGTGATTTGTAGGGATCTGAAGTGAAATTAGTTTATCATCACTTGTTAAGGATATGGAATCTTCGATAGGGTTAGTATATTGTATTGTATTCCTGTATATTAACAAGAGTTCGTCATTAAACTCAAGTTTCAACCCATCTTGTTTCGTCATTCTGTCGTCATTCTGTCGTCATTCTGTCGTCATTCTGTCGTCATTCTGTCGTCAAATACTGTTTAATCATAGATCGAGTGAATTATTTTGATGCAGATGAATTTAAAATTCCTTTAAATATATTTGACGAGTAATTATGCTGTTAAAATATACACATGGGCAATAGAATTCCTCCCACACTAAAGAAAAAAGTAATACAAGAATGGCTCCAAGCGTTTTCCCGAGATAAGATTGCACTAAACAACAACATAAGATCAGGCGCCGTTACAAGCATAATCAAGCAATCCAAAGGCGACATTCCAGATATTGACTTGCTTAGGGAAACTGCTTTGCTTTTAAAAAAGGGAAACCTTGACCTTAACCATTTTGCCTCATCAATAAGGCTGAAAAACATGCTGGACAAATTGGGACTCGGTGAGGAAATGGTCGAGTCTTTGCTTGAAGGTATAGAAACCCATTGCTTTAGGTATCAAATAGATGAGAAGGAATTTGTGTCCAAAATAGATGAGGTGTCCAAATTAGTGGATAACCTTGATGTCCCCATCCATGAAATACCATCATACATTGACCGGCAGAGGGAGGTATCAGAAAACCTTGATGTTGAGATCTCCAACCAACACAAAAAAATTTTGAAGTTGATGTCTGAATACCATACAACCAAAGAGGATTTGGAGGACTTTAGGTCAAGCAGGCCCCTTTTGGAAAAAATAGGCAAATTGGAAGATGAGCTAAAGGCTAAAGATAAAGAAATGTTTTTGCAAAGAAAAAAGATGTTGGAATACCAACTTGATATTTACATGAGCGATTATCCAAGATCCGTTTATGAGAGCGAATTAGATAGGGCAAACGAACTGTTATCAGAAGAAGATGAGCCCCTTGATGAGGGAGAGTGGACATCAGGGTGGGCCCCTACTGACGTGAATGAGTTGTCTGCATTGGCTGATGAGGTTTGCCGATACCCAAGCCATAACATCGACATTATCAAATTGTTGCGTGTTCGCCGTCAATCGCGACTCGAAAATAAGATAGATCCAAAGGTCACTGAATGATAAAGCCATCTAAGGTTGAAATGAACAATGTATAGTAAAGAGATAATATCTCAGACCTAAAAGACAAAATCCCAAAGGGTAAGCTTTCTGAATCCGTTAGAGGAGAATTATGGTGAGTCAAAAGAACAGTGTTGCTTATTGCAAAAGGTTTCTAAATGTTATGTTTTGACTATATGTGGACAGCGATAGGTCAAACAATGGTGTTTCTAAATGTCAGGCATTTTGCCCAAATTGCCATGCAATAAAAAAGGATAGGAATAATGGTGTGTAGAAGGTTAAGCAGAACTATGGAAAGAAAAATGCTAAAATTTGATATAGGATGTTTTTGTGAATATCCTGGCATCAGTTTTGTTCCTATATTTGATTATAAATGAATTTCGTGTTTTTTTATTCTTAATGCTTCTATCAAAAGGGTATTTTGCCTTGTTCCTTTGTTGGATTCTACTGTTTCCATTTTGTTATATCCGTTTTTTATTATCAAGCCACGCAAAAAAAGATAGTTGCGATTTAAGAATTTAAAAATCTCTCAATATTTTTTTCAGAATTCTCTGACTTTATGAATATGGGAACATTTTCAATTCCCGTTGCAATGTAACTTGACAAAAGCCATTCACCAGGCGCAAATTCCAGTGTTTTTTCCAATATCCCATTGTCAATTGTAAAGGTGTTGCTGACTACATTTCTGTAGTATGATCTGGGTAACGTTCCAACAAAGTATGTGTGAAGTTGCTGCAGTGCACTGGTGTTAAGGTATGCAATCCTCTGGGTTGCAACACATCCACCCAAACCGTATTTTCTCCCCTGACGCAAAAGGGTTTCAATCTCCTCACTGCAATCCCTGTCTATTCCGCGTGCGTTATACAGGTCACGGATGAACTCCTGTGCCTCATCATCTTCTGGGGAACAACGCCGCAATTTTGTATGACACATTTCAATCGGCTATAGATGCGGACTGGAGGTGGTTGGCAAGGCACTGACAACCAACCTGTATGGCCCCTGGCTAGTGTGTCAGGCGTCATTCCGCTTATGAAAAAAGGCGGATACGGTCGCATTGTGAATGTGTCAAGTGGAGCCGGTTCACTGCACTATATGGAGAGTGGAACACCTGCCTATGGCATTTCGAAAGTGGCACTAAACGCATTGACAAGAAAGTTGGCCTCAGAACTAAAGGACACAGGCATATTGGTCAATTCAGTTGACCCCGGATGGGTCGCAACAGACATGGGCGGCCGTGGTGGACGCCCTGTGGAAGAGGGCTCAAAGGGCATTGTGTGGGCGGCTACCTTGCCGGATGCTGGACCTAGCGGAGGGTTTTTTTATGATTACAAGCCTGTGCATGGTGAAGCTCAATCACAAAAACGAAACTATAGTTTGTTTTATTTGAGATTCTTGGCTTTGGCCGAAAAAAACGCTTGGTGAGTGATATCTGATGGTGACTGTGAAATTGGTGATCAGAATGTATGTCTTTGGAGTCGACTTTTGATCTTGTTTTCATATTGTTGATATCACCGGGCATTTTTATAATGTGAGAGAAAGTCTATTGTTTTATTGATTGCATCTGTTCCTGTTATAGCTTGTGCTTTATGCTGGCCAGTTGTTTTTCTGTTTGCATTACATAGGCTTAATTGCAGAAACCTTTAGAAAAAGCGCACTTTTTAAGGCATTGTTTGGTGCTCTAAATGACAAAATGGTCTTATCTTTCATCAAAGTATTATTTCATAGTGCCTAGTTTATTTTGCAATGACAAAACTATTGATAATGCAGATGTGGTGGTGGATTGATGTTCGGAAATGTGTTAATTTACTATTTGAGAACAACCCCAATCAAATTCAATTTATGTTTGAACAAAATGACTTTAATATTTTCTGAACTATTGAATGGATGGTTGGACATCAAGAACAAAAAAAGTCATTATGGGGCCTTTATTATTCCCCATTCAGATAAAAGTCAAAATCAAAATCATGGGGGGGAAGTGGAACAAATCTTCATTGATGATGCAATTGAGGGATTGTTTTCACAAACTGATGATGATTGGTGCGCAATTGTTGTGGTTAATGCATCTCCAGGCAAAAAAGTCATAGAGTATCTGAATGTTTTAAAAGAAAAACACTATCCTAAGATTGATGTAGTTTTTTTGGAGCATGATGTAGGGCCAGGTGTTTGCAGAAATTTGGGAGTTCTGCGGGCTTTGAAAAGGGGAACCTCTGCAATACTTTTTAATGATTCCGATGATATATCCCATCCAAAAAGACTTGAAACCACAAAAAGGATGTTTTTAGCCAATCCCCAAATTGACTTGATTTATTCATCCTTTGAGGTAATAGATGAAAACAACAGGTTGGTTCCAATTGAAAAAATCTCTTCACCAATTTTAGAGATTATGGAGTCCCTTGGCCAAAATCCACTAGAAGGTGATGATGTTTGGATAAAAATGGGGACGGAAACAGGCTATATTAACCTGACCTCCTCCACATCAGTTCGTATACAGTTTGCATATCAGTGCCCGTTTCCAAATGAAAAGGCATCAGAGGATTTTCATACCTGGATGAGAATGTCATCCAGCGGGGCTAACTTTAAATACACTGATCTCATACCATCAAAATACAGGCTACCCAGTTATGTGAAACACCAATCCTCAAGGATGAGTATGGGTTTAGAAAAATTCAACCAGGCAAAAGCAAGGGTAGACGCAGATGGCTTTTCCAAGGCAGCTGAAATTGCCGTCATGAGAAACACCATAAAGCCTGAGGAAGTACCCCTGCTAAAGTCAAAATTCTATAGGCGACTGGCAAAAACCATGAAGCGACAAAATGAGGAAGATCTGGTTAGTGATTTGTTAAAATTGTCGGAGCAGCAGGAAAACGAGGATTATATTTATCACATCTAATAAAGATTGTGATTAACTTAAGGGACCGTACGTTAAACTTTGTGGTTTTAATTCTTTGATCTTTATTGATTGTATCGCCTGTGCATAAAAAGTGGAAGGTTGAGTTTTGATGAATGTAAAAGTTATGGATTTATAAAAAATTTTAATGGGATTGATCAATGTAAGGGTTATAAAAAATATGTAATGTTTTCAATAAAAAATCTGCATAAATTGAATGCCTTTTGATCATTGATTGCATTAAACATTATTTCTTTTAATTTGTGGGTGACGCAATTATGAATCAAACTCAATTATAATGCTTTAATGTCCTTTCCCTGATGTGGTACAATATCTCGAAATGAGATATTACGTTAAATGCAAACTAAACCCCAAAGACAGGCAAAGGTTACGGGATTCGCTAAAAAACGGTACTTAGGCAGTGGCACAGTTTTCCATGAGGGAATGCAAACAGCATTGAGAGGGGGAACCATTGATGACGATGCTGTGATGGTGCATTTCATTGAGGTTTGCTATTGCCTGGAGTATGGTCTGTACCCGATGGCCATGGAAATTCCAGAGCTAAGCAAATACTTTGGGGAAATTGTTGAGGTAAAGGATGCGCGCTTGAGAGACCACTGCACAATGGAGTGTGAGTTTTGCGATTGCACAAGGACTGTAAAATTGCCTGGCAAGTCCTTGGTTGAGGAATTTGGCATAGACACAGAAACAGAATCTGAAAAGGATTCTTTTGTGGACATTGGCAGAATAAACCTAAACAGACAGAGGCAAGGCATGGGGATTCAGGGGTTAAGAAACGTTATAGAGGCGATAAAAAATGAAAACGGAAACAGGGTAAAGCCAATATTTGCCGCAGCTGCCATTTCGGGATTGTTTGCCATATTTTATGATTATGAAGATGATGATTACCTACGAATCAAAAACATTCCAGACACGTCCGAAGCCAAAAAACTGCTAAAGTCAGTTGGGCTTGATGTGTGCTATGGTGATGAGGAGTCAATGAAAACAGCAGCTGCCGAATCCTCATTGGCCAGGGGTTGCAGATGGTCCAATGTTGTTTAGCATATGATGGCATTTCCAACCAATGAATTTACTGAGTTTTTCGATTAAAGGGAACATTTTTCTAAAACCTTATTTTATGTTCCCTCAAAAACTTCAAACTTGTATTACTAGAATGAGAATATACAGTTTTTGATTCTAAAGGGAATTTGGATGGATTAATTGAACTTGGTGAAGGGAACTGTTTTCCACACGAATTATTGCCCCCTTCTTATCCCCGACCAAGAGTTAATTTTTTAATGCTCCTAATTGACTGAATTCCAATGGATTTTATGATCATTTTGAGTATTTTTCAATGATTTTTGCCAAATCATTTACGTTATCGCAATCATTGATAATACTCCTAAGTTCATTGATCAACTCTTCATCTGGGTTTTCGTTTTGGGGCTCGTCCAAAGACA
>JADDOW010000015.1:0-4317 GCA_016782225.1 Nitrososphaeraceae archaeon | reverse complement strand
TTCTATCTATAAAAACCATGGGTTTGGGTTGAAGTAACAAAAAAAATCAAAAAAAATGGGGGGGGTGGGAAGGAGAAATTGTCATTGTTGTCCCAGTGCGATGTTACCCGTGTTTAATAGGTTTTGCAGGTTAATGCTATTGCCCGAGTCCACAATGTCTCCGCCTGATACCACTTGACTATTTTGGAATGATGATTGGACTTGACCTATGATTTGTGAAGCCAAGTTGTCTCCAATGCTGCCAACTTGCTGCGCTATTTGCTGCGCTAGTCCATTGTTTCCAGAATTCTGTTGGTTTTGGATGCTTGTATTGTTACAGGAGTCTTGGATGTCTCCGCCAGAAACACATTGTGAGTTTTGGCTTGAGGATTGGAATTGTCCTATACCTTGTGAGGCCAAGTTGCCCGAACTGCTGCCACCACCACCACCACCTTGCTGCGCCAGGCCGTTGTTTCCAGAATTCTGTTGGTTTTGGATGCTTGTGTTGTTGCAAGAATCCTTGATATCTCCGGCAGAAACACATTGTGAGTTTTGGCTTGAGGATTGGAACTGACCTATGCCTTGTGAGGCCAAGTTGCCTTTGCCGTCATGGTTTTCGCCATCATGTTCCTTACAATAGTCTTTGTGGTCTTTATAGTATTTTTTGCTGTCACATTTTTCTGATTTGTGGGCAGAGGCAACATTGCCGCCGGTGCTAGACGCTACTTGACCCAGAAGCAGAACTATCGCAAATACTGATACAAATAATAGTGTAAATTTTTTTGTATTGTTTAATCTTAACATTTTTTCCTTATTTTTATGGGTAACAATATGGATATAATAATTTTCAAAGATAGTTACAATACCTAATACTTGATAATAAACCTGTAATATTTATATAGAAAATATTTCGGTTTTCATGATATTCCGTCAACAAGAAAATCTGTGACACCATTAACAGGGCATTGAGTAAAGGGATTTGAAGGAAAACTCATAATTGTAAAAAAGAAACTTATGATAAAGAATATTGCACGATTGAATTTACCATATGTGGTGATAAACTGATGAAATGTCTTTTGCTATGTAATGAGAAATATTGTAAAATTGAAATTTTTCGAGCATGTGACTTTATGGCCTACCAATTTCCAAAGAAAAGGTGTATTTCATAATGAATGCAAAAAACATATGGAAGAATCAGGAAAAACCAAATTGAAGGATAAAGTCAATCAATCATAATTATTTGATGGAACAGAATCTTATTTAACCAACCACTAATGAATAATGGGAGATTTGAAATTTGTGAATCTTGATATATAAAGTAATAGGGGCAATTAGCACTAAACAATGCAAACAATGACTCTGGGACTTTTATATTTGATACAATAGGTGCGTACTAAATTTGCAGAAGCAGACAAAGACAAATTGTTCATTCAGATATCATGGTGGGTGTTTATCTTATGGTTTGATGAGGGATTAGCAGGCTCAAAGAAGGCTTTTATGTTTTCTTAGCATGATACAGGCTATGTATAATGTCGCATTTTGAAAAGACTGTAACCATAAAGCGGGGAACATAGTGTTTTGAGGATCCATATGCTAACGAACCCAATAAGTGTATGAGATCTGATTGCAGCTGCAATCGGTATGTAACATCAGAGTAGTTTTCGACATACCATGAATTTATTTTGAGTTTATATATACAATCTAGGCCAACAGAACCTTTTTCTGAATGTCTCATCAAGGTTATTTTTGATTTTGTTTATCTCTCTTTCCTCTCTTTTCCCTCTCCCTGTTGTCTGATTTGTTATCATAAGTAACAAGAATAAGTATAGGCAACAAGAGTGGTGATGACATCTTTATTTTGTTTTGTGTGTCTCTGTTAAAATGATGATCCATTAGTCCCTTTAGATATGAAATTTTGTAGTTTATGGTGTTGGTAAGGGCAATTGCAATCTTGAGGTAGGTCATGACCTCTTGCTTTTTCTTGTACTAATCGTTAGGTTCCTTTTTCATCCTCTCCCGTTTTTCTGACTCTTCATCTATAGAAAAAGGAAATAAGGTAATAGCAAGTGTTAACATGAATTGAATTATATCGAGTTTATGTTTATTTCTATGTTGGTTGTTTGTCATCCTTACCACTTTTAATATATATTATATTTACATTCAACGTGTAAAGCCGAAAAGATTCCCTAATCTTTTTGTCAATGTGTTTAAATAAGTGATTTAATAACCCGTTGAGATAAGAGATTTGGGCATCTTTATGATATAAAATGGATTGTGTAGTTTTATGGTGACTATCGAGTTCTTGTTTCTGATGCCTTAGATCAGATACCTGTTGTTCCATTTCGATCAATTTTGCTTTTTGTGCCCTTATCGCTGAATTGATATCGCCTAGTTTTTTCAGTTTATCTATGAATATTCTCCAATCCTTTATCCTGTCTCTGGGTTTGGTTTGGTCGTTGTCTGTTATGTTTTTACCACTTTCAATTTGGGGATCCAAAAAGAATCTGTTGTTTGCAAAGTCTGTGAAGATTTTATTGATGGTTATGATGTCCTCATTAGTTACCCCATTTTGAAAAAGGTGGATTAGTGTGGGCTTGATATAGGATTCCAACTGTAAGTTGTATCTGTAGTTGGGAAACTCCTGTTTCATTTTTTCAAGCTCTGCTTTCCCTTCTTTTACCCTGTCCTCAAACAAAACCTTGTCGAAACAGTTTTTTTCTATGTCCTTGAGGAACATGTCCGTTGCCTCATTTGGTGTAATGTTTCTGTGTGATGATATTTCCAAAATAGCTTTGGATATTTGTTTTAGCCCCAAAAGTCCAAAACCCATTGCATTTAGTTGGTAAAAGGCATCCGTGATTTGTTTGTCAAAACTCAACCGAGCCTCCAAAGAAACTATGTGGCCATTTAACCGTCTTTCCTGGTGCTCAAGTAACTCCAATTCACTCTTTTTTGCTGTTAGTTCCTGTCTGACTGATTCAAGGCAAGAATATTCCTTTATGATTTCATAGGGGTCATAGTTATGATTTTTAAAATCGTTGATGACTTTGGCAAATCTTTCAATATCTTCTATCCTTATGGCATAGTTATCCCATAACTCTTGCTTTAGTTTGTAAAACCACTCAAAATAATGCATAGCATGGCTTTCTTTTTTGATTGTTTTGGCAAGGTTTTCGTTTACATGGTTTCTTTGTGCCTGCGCTCTCTTTGTTTCGCTTTCCAAATGCGTTTTGTATTTTTTGAGCTCTATACACTCTCTTTTCCTTTGGGCAATAAAGCCAGATACCTGAGAGATAAACGGTATTTTGACCCTATTGGCTGAATATGGATTGGAATCCGAGGAATCACCTGACCTCTCCCTGTTGAGTGAATTTGTGTAAGAAAGCCAGTTTGGGTTTTTTGTCCAGTTAGTTTCATTTGGTTGGAGACAGTCTGAAGGTTCCCCATAGCCTGACTGCAATCGTTGATGTTGATATTGTGGCATATCCGCCTGTCCCTCTTCATTATAATCGTCCTCTTCCTCGTTATGCCGGTTAGTTGCAAAAGAAAAAGACCTGTTATTGTCATTGTTGTTATCCATGCTGACAGAAAAACAGTCAAACAAATTCCGAATCCATTTTACTAGAATTGGCGGATCAATGCCAGCATCCTTGCAGTTTAGGTATGTTCCTTTGACAAAAGCAGTAAACTCCTCACTATTGTCTTGATCATTTTCATCCTCACTAAGGATACCTAGTTTTTTCATCAACTGTGCTGTTCTATAGCCGTCAGCACATTGTTTTACCGAAAGCCCTGATTTTCTAAACCTCTTGACGAAATCCCTTATTTCCTCCCCATCTGATTTTCCAATTCTTCGCTTCCATTCACTGGTTATGTTTGATACGTTTCCTGTTGAGGTGTTGTTGTCTATGGCTATTTGGTTTCTTGTCTTTCCATTTATGTAGTCACAAATAACTCGTGATTCCAATATTTCTTTTGGATGAAACATTTAATCCATAGTCTATTGTCGTATGGGATGGTTTATAAAACTATTAAAATAAAGCGTCATTTTTTTGGTCAAATTGGTCAAAAAAGCGTCAAATCTCTTTTTTCTATAGGGGCGTATGTATATCCAAATACAGTCTTATCTTGATGGGTATTACGAATATTGTATAAATTTTAATATGTAATAGAGATGTCCAATGTTCTATGTTTTTAAATGCCTAACCTGATTAATATTCGAGGATACCAATCACCCTTCTGCACTTTTGTTTAACAAGGCCTGCAAAACCCATATGTTCCATAATGCACAACGGATAAGCGGCTCTGTTCACTTAACGATTATAACTCCTTGTTGTG
>JADDOW010000092.1 GCA_016782225.1 Nitrososphaeraceae archaeon | reverse complement strand
GAAGTGGATTCAGGTATAAAATCTAAAAACCCCGGTTCAAATACATAGCAACCAATATTAATTAACCCGGAAACTTCAGGCTTTTCCCTCCAATCCGTTACAACAGCATTGTTTTGGTCATAGGCCACATCTATAAATCCATATTTTAATCGGGTTTTGTATTTGGCAAGAGCCATAGAAATATAGGCATTGGAGCTGGTATGGTTATCAATCATCACATCAAGTGGAAATTCATATATAGAGTCTCCATATAGGCAGACAAAGGTTTCGTTCAAGGATCTAGACGCTGTTTTTAACTGGCCCGCAGTAGCCAAAGGTCTTTCGGATCTGGCATATTTTATCTCGATACCAAATCGAGATCCATCTTCAAAATAATCTTCTATATTTCTGTGAAGATAGCTAACGCACAGTATTATTTGATCTATTTTTCCCGAATTGGATAGCCACTCAACTAGGTATTCTAATAAGGGTTTATTGCCCAACGGCAACATGGGTTTTGGTATAAAAAAAGTATAGGGTTGTAATCTAGTACCAAGACCTGCTGCTAAAATCACCGCTTTCATAACAGTTAATAAAAAAATGGATGTTATTTAAAACATTAGTTGCTATTTAATTTAGAAATAATAATTTTGATTTTATCGATGATTTCAAATGGATCCTTACCGAAAATCAAAATCATTGGCTCCTTTCCATAATCGCCATGATGATACACAACTTCAGCATTGTGCAGTTTTTCCATTGCATTATTAATACCCCAACTTACTGTAAAGCCCTCTTTATCTTTATTTTCAATCTTTTCTTCATTTCTTGAATAAACCGAACATACAAAATTTTCCTTACAAACATCCAAAATTTCTTGGTCGTTTTTAATGTTAATTGCCGAACGAAATAAATGGTTAAGTTGGTGTGCTGAGATTACTGCCCTTGCAACGTGACTCGATGCCCCAAATTCCACAACGTTTGGGCTTCTAATTTTGGTCCCCATATTAGTAATTCTACCAACTACTCCCGCTACATCTTGCATATTTTTTGGGTTTTCCAATGAGTAAACAAAATTTGTTTTGGTCTCTGGAATTAAAAGATAAAAACCTTTTAATTCTTCCAATATCTTTACACTTTTGTACAAAGAGGTAAATACTTTATACCTTGTAGAATTAATGTATAGGTTCATCAGCGGATTTGTTACTCCAATGCCATTTCCAATTTTAGCAATATCATTCAAGCCTTCCTTTACGTAGTCATTCGCCAGGAAAAAAGATTCTTTGATATCATGACCTTTAGCCAAAAATGATGCTAAAGCGGATGAAAAATTGCATCCTGTCCCATGAGTCTCAGCAATTTTTAACCGGTCATTGTACAATTTTGTTATGTTATCATTTTCTTTTTCTACCAGAATATCCAGAATTTTTTGATTTTGATTTGAATCATGTCCGCCTTTTATTATTACATTGCTAGCCCCAAGTTTCTTTATTTTATATGCTGCCTCAATTACCTCCTTTTCGGTAGATATTTTATCTCCAATTAATATTTCTGCTTCAATTAAGTTTGGTGTAATTACAAAAGAAAGGGGAACAATTTTTGTTTTGAAATTGCCAATAGACGATTCTTTTAGAAGTTTAACCCCTGTTCCAGAAATTAAAATTGGATCTAAAACTATGGGAATATTTATATGTTTTAGGGCATCATACACAATTTCAATAATTGAATCATCATATAACACACCAATTTTGATAATGTCCGGTTTGATATCTTCCAGTGTCGTTAAAAGTTGACTTTTAAAGAACTCCGGGGGTATAATAAATACATCTGAAACAGTTTTTGTATTTTGAGCAGTAAGTATGGTTATTACAGTTGTAGCATAAATTCCTAATGCTGAAAACGTTTTGAGATCCGCCTGTATCCCGGCACCGCCAGATGAATCACTTCCCGCAATAGTTAAAGCTTTTATCAATATAAATCGACATTGATTAAAATACGATTATAACCCTAATATCTGTTTTAATAAGCCTCTGTAATCTACTTTTTGTTTAGAGCTTCCAGGGGCTGGCAATTCAAAAATCAACGGAATGGGTTTTTTTGCCCTCAAATCAGTTAATTGAGACCTAATTTCCTGACCAATATCATCACTTAATAGAATTAAACCAATTTCATTGTTGTTTCTATTTATTTTTACTTGTTCCAATGCCTCTGATGGTGAATCTATTTGTATTCCAAAAACACCGGCTAATTGAAAACTTGTAATGAAAACACGACTGCCTATTGCAACTACCTTCAATTTTAACAATTATCTATTTTGTGGTCTTTTTTAATCTTTTGATAGTGATGGTAATAAGCCGATTTAATTATTGTGTATCTTATTTTTATTTTCTTTTAGAGTGTTTAAACCCATGATCTATAAGGATAATCGGATAAGGCACAAATAAATCTTTAATATGAATTTAGGATAAATTGGAAAGACAACATAACTGTTAAATATCCTTCCTAATTCAATTTTTTTGAATATTATTGAGCAAACCGATGGATCTGGGTAGTCTGAAAGTTGGGTCTTATATAATGATAGATGGAGAACCTTGTAGAATTGTTTCATATGATCATAGCAAACCAGGCAAGCATGGCTCTGCAAAAGCTAGAGTTGCAGCTATTGGGGTTTTTGATGGATCAAGACACAGTATGGTATCACCAGTTTCTGCAAATGTTGAGGTTCCACTCATAAATAAAAAAAGTGGGCAAATAATATCTTTATCCGGTCAAACTCTGCAGATAATGGATCTAGAGACCTTTGAAGTATTCGAAACTTCTGCTGTTGAAGATGAAATCCGAGATAAAATAACTCAAGGCAGCGAGGTAGAGTATTGGAAGGTGCTCGACAGAGTCAAAATAGTCAGGGCCAAAGGTTAATAAGACCATACACCATCATTTGCATTTTGCAAATAAACTTGAGATAAATGTAGTTTATTTTGCATTCAATTCTTCGGTAATATTCTGTTTATTTGGCCTTTTTAATCCCCCTTTTGATAAAATTAACAGCTCTATTGTACTTTTGTGAAGTTTTCATCGTCAATTGGCATTCATACAGTTTTTTATCATTATTATTGTCATTATTTAGATTAAAGTTCTCTACCACCTTTTTCAATTAAAACACAAAAGGCTTAGAAATAGCTTTGCTCTCCCTGCTTATGTAACAAATTGTAAGCAAACAAATAGTAAAGGCAAATTGGATTCCATTTGTTTATTTAATTTTCATTAGCGATATATTAATACCAAATTAGCAACAGTATTGAGGCAAGATGAATAAATTCAAATGAAGGCGTTGCAAATGCCTTGTATACTGATTTTTTCCAATTATCAAATCAAACATCACTTTGAAATAATTAATATTTAGTATTGTTTAGGATATCAATACGCATTAAATATGATCAATTTAAATAATATTTGATTTTTATAATATTTAATTGCAACAACAATCAAAAATTAAGTTTGATGTAAAATTACCACTAATATTAATTCATACTCCATTTGGTTTAAAATTTTTTGATAATATTGCGCGTACAGGAGCTGGAAAATTCTACGCCAAATTCACTACATATTTAATGCCCCTTATAACCGCTCTAGCTTTATTTTTAATATTGGGTGCTATTATTACACTTTTTACAAGTGAAATCGTTCGTGAAGGTGCAAGAGGCATAGGTCCCCAATCTAATTTATTGATACCAGGTCTGAACCCTTATCTGCCAATAGCTGAGGGATGGATAGCTTTGGTGCTGACAATAATAGTTCATGAAGCGGGGCATGGGATAGTCGCCAGAGTACACGGGGTCAAAGTTGAATCCACCGGAATCGTATTGTTTTTGGGTTTACCTATTGGTGCCTTTGTAAATATTGAAAGAGATGAACTTGATAAGATATCCATAAAACAAAAAAGTTCCATTATGACTGCCGGGCCGATGAGTAATATAATTTTGGCTGGTATATCTCTGTTCTTTATGTTTTTGATAACATCTAGTTTAACAACAACTCAGCCATTAAACCCAAATATCTTTGGAGTGTCAGTTATAAGCGTAACACCAAATTCACAAGCAGAATCTTTAGGATTAACAAAGGGTTCAACTATTCAACAGATTCAGAATAATGAAATTAGGAGCTTAGACGAATTGCAAGAAAATTTGGGCAGCAATTTGGGTAAAACCGTGTCAATTACATGGTTAAATGAGGATGGAGAAAAGGTTGTCAAACAAACCACCCTGCCAAAGGAAAGGCGTGCAGATGGTGGAATATTGGGCTTTACACCTGCTCCGGTTTCCGATCCAAAAAAAGTATTAGATAACTACAATTCCTTGTTTGTATCAAACCCCCTTGCATTGTTAGCGCCTCCGACAATGGCTCAGGGTTTAGTTCCGTTTTCAGGAATGATGCAGGAAAAATATTCATCCCCCGTATTTGGATCTTTTTTTTCAATTCCTGCAAACCTGTTTTTTTGGCTATGGTTTATCAACTTTAATGTTGCGATATTCAATGCATTGCCAATAGGACCATTGGATGGTGGTCAATTGTATAACACTATTATAGATAAAAAAACTGAGAAAAGAAAGGGCATCCTAAGACATGCATCAAAAATCCTTACAATAGGTACTATTGTGATTGTGGCATTAGCTTTTGTAGTTCCATGGTTGATGCGATAGAATTTATTTATTCTTATCGGCTACAAACCCTTTTACCATAATAATACAAACAAAATTGCTTTTTTATTTTTTATAAACGGTTCCTGCAGGAATCATAGTATTTGGCGGTATTTTCCTACCAGACATAATGATTTCAGATGCACCTATCGAACTATTATATGAAATTACGGCACCAAAATGATTCTTTCCGGTGTCCTCCAATTTCCCATCAACCATGTATTGAATATTGTTGCGCGTTAGTAAAACATTTGTAGTCCCAGAATACCCGACAAACCATACCTCCTTTCCTATCAAACTATCCAAAATGACATTATGGTGTGATATTTTTGCATTTCCTGCAAAATAGGATTTTCCGATTTCGCAATTAAATCCGATGCTAGTATTATGTTCAAGTATACTATTTCTTATTAAGGAACCCATTCCTATATGGCTTCCTTTTCCGATATAAAGAGGGACCTTTTATTTTAACAAGTCATCTATTGTGACGCCCATCCTAATATAACATGCGCTTACCAGCTTTTTATAAATTCTCGTGTCAACTTCTTCTATTACAAACTTGAAAGAAGATTTTATTATAGGTGCCAAAAACTTTAACTCTTTTGGAATCAATATTTTCTCATCCACATATTGAGCCAATTATGAAGTTTCTTGTAATAATTGGTTTCCCGAAAAGGTTTAGCAAACAATTTGAAGTATAACCACCTTCAATTTTAGATTCATTGCAATCAAGGAAAGAATATGAAGTATGGGTAGGGTCTACAAGCACAACTTTCATTATATGTGTTTTTTTTTCTGACGCTGCTATTATTGAATTTTCGTAAAAAATTACATTATTTTTATATGATGTAATCGCCATAGTAATACAGATATAAAAAGCATGATATGTCAATACTTGTGTTTTGAAATTTTCTTGGCCTCTACTAAATCCAGAAAATAGAAAAGATATGTTCTTTCATTTATCTTTAGCATCCAAGGTATAAATGATTCGTTTTGTGTTCTGTGTGAAATTTCAAAGCCATTTTTTTCAATAGTTTTCCTTATTAAAATGTCATCCATTTTAGGCTCATTGAAATTTTCGCGATTATAGTCATATGGGGATGTAATTATGAAAATGGAGTGTGGTTTTAAAAGATTGTGAACTTCTTCTAGTAACCTAGGTAAAGAAACAAACTCAACGATATTGAGGCCAAAAACTAGATCAAATTTTTGACTTTTAAAAGGGAGGTTTAAGATATCAGCAACTATAAATTCGGTATTTGTTATTCCCTGGTCCTTTGATTTTTTCCTTGCTTCTTTAATAAAAGAAAAGGAGGCGTCAACACCAATAACGAATGCAAATTTTTTCGCAATTTCAAAGGTAGATAACCCCAATGCGCATCCTAGGTCCAAACCTATTCCCTCTGGATTGAAAATTACGTTTGAAGCTAACTTTCTATATATGTCTGATGGCTTTATTTTCCATCTTAATAGGTGAAGAAACTTATCACTTTCAAAGTTTTCGTTATGAAGCCACCTATAACTTTGATAATATAGTCCATCACTTTCATAATTATTACCTGTAATGCTTTTTTTTTCGATGTCTTTGGCAACGTCTTTAAGGTAATCTTTTAGATTATCGCTTTTTACCTCTAAAAGCCATTTGCCAAATGTCATCATTCTTTCAGAGCAATAACTAACAAAATTTTGTACAATAATAGCTACACCATCAATGATGGGGTATTTTTGAGAACAATCATTACATATTAGAATGCCCTCATTGCATTCATTGTCGTTTAGCGGGTCCGCAATATAATTCTCTAAACTAAGGTAAAATTTTTTTTCTTTGTGATTTATGCATGTTAGATGATTATGTGATGATAAGTTTATTTTCAATATAAACTATTTTAAATAAAGCATTATAGATGTTTGTTTGGTGTTTGGCGCAATTCCAATTATAAGAGATAATCAAAGATTGAACATTATACCAAAAATAACTATGAAAATAGGTTAAATTGTCATCCAATCCACATGAATCATCGTACCCGGATTTCTCAATAATATTTTCAACAAACAATTTCTAATGTGCTATAAAAAAAAGCAATCTAAGAGATTTACCTTTTTTTACATATTTAAGTGTAACAAGTTTTCAAAAAATTATCGATCTAAATTGCTTACTAGCTTAATGGCATTAGGTACAATTTTAAGTCTAATGCTTGGTATAAATATAAGTATAAATATAAGTATAAACCATTTTAAGCGTATTTGTTTGTATATGAAAAAAAATTCCGTAAATGACTATCAACCCTTTCTTTGGATTCTTTAAAAACCACTATACGGAATTCTCAGTTTAATGTTCTAAATTTGCAATGGTGTCCTAAAGTTTTAAAGTTGGTCAGCGAATTTTCAAGTACATATGTAGTATTAGTAATTCTCTTCATTGTATGATTAGGATATTTTCCCAAATTCCACAAGCGGGGTTCATCTTTATGGTGAAAAATTAATTTGCCGGGTTACATATTTTGTTTTTGAGTTATTTGATTGGCCATCTTTGGGAATTTCACTTGATGGTAAAAGTTTGCTAATTGCAAATACAAAAAGAATTTTTCGTTCGCATATAATGGTGATCATGGTATAATATTTTTCACAGGTTGTTTATCTACTAAACATTATCAGTAAATATAGATTAAATTAAAAAACCTTCAAGTCATTTTATCCAAATGGCCAAATAACAAAAAAATCTTTATAATGCATTAATAAACTAAAGACATGAGCAACAATGGAAATAATAACCATTCAGAATACAGTAAAAATTTAGTATTTTTCAAATATAAATCACTTGAAGATATGCTTAAGGTCATCTTATACTCATCCCAATCACCAATAGGATTGATACCTATGCTTTATCACACGGTTAAGAATAATCAGGAGGTTTTATTTATCCAAACTGGAAACATAGGCGGAACAACAATTCATTATTTTCTCCCCTCTGAGAACATGTTAAAGAAATATGTTCAGTTAAAGAGATTAACAGGTGAATTTAATTTTGTTGACCATATTGGGTTAGATACGCTTTCAATATATGTTCCAATACTTGAATTAGACGACGTCAATATTTCATTTCCAAATAATTGACGAGTCAATTAGCCTTTTTCCACACTGTAAAACCCTTATGGTCTATTAACTCTACATTAAATTTAGTTAAGAGTTCCTTTCTGATTTCGTCAGCCACTTCATAGTTTTTATGATTTCTAAAAGTGTCCCTTTTCTTAATCAATTCCTGAATTTTGTCTTTGTCTTTGTCTAAAACAGGGGCAATTTTCAACCCCAATGCAAACATGAATTTTTCTAAAAGTTTGTAAATGAAACAGGATTTTTCTTTATCCGCCACTTCTATTGAGAAGATGCGGTTTATTTTGCTAATGAATTTAAAAAAAGAGGTCAATGCATTTGAAAGATTTAGGTTTTCTTCTATAAAACCTTCAAATTCTTCATAATAGCCAATACATTCACTTTTAAAAACAGCATAATCAAATTGAGAACCTCGAGTATATTGTAAGTCATTGTCAATGCGGTATTTTAATTCATAATATGCATTTTCTATTTGCCCCCACCTTATTTTAATTTCCTCAATAACCGCCTCAGAATAATCAAGAGGTTTAGAGTAATGAGCAGACAAGCAAAACAATCGTATTATGTTTGGGCTAATTTTTTCTAAAAGTTCAGATATTTTTATTGTATTGCCTATAGATTTTGACATCTTTTCTGACTTTATAGTAACCATTCCTATATGCAACCATGTTTTTGCAAATGTTTCATCAAATAACCCTTCTGATTGGGCTATTTCGTTTTCATGATGCGGAAAAATCAAGTCCTGACCACCACCATGGATATCAAAGTTATGACCGAGGAATTTTATCGCCATTGTGGAGCATTCAATATGCCATCCCGGCCTGCCAGATCCCCAAGGGCTGCCCCATAATGGCTCTGACGAATGGAATTTCCATAATGCAAAATCTCTAGGATCGTCTTTAGTTTCATCTACTTCAATGCGAGCACCTGATTCTAACAACTCACTTTTTTTATTAGAAAGTTTACCATAATGGGGAAATGATTTTACCCTGTAATACACACCATTAAACCCCACATAGGCTTTATTTTTTTTTATTAAACCATCAATGAATTTGATTATGTCATCAATATGCTCTGTAACCTTTGGATAGTATGTGGATCTAATAACATTTAATGCATCAAAATCACTAAAGTAACTTTTGATGTATTTTTTCGAAATTAGGTCATAAGTGGTTGCTTCTGCTTTAGCCTTTTTAATGATTTTATCGTCAACATCGGTAAAATTTTGTATGAATACAACATCAAAATTTTTAGATAAGAAATACCTTCTCAATACATCAAAAACTATAATCGTTCTCGCATGGCCAATATGGCAATCATCATAAACGGTAACACCACACAAATAAATTTTCACAGAGTTATCTGTGAGAGTAAAATTCTCTATTTTATTCGTAAGGCTATTAAATAATTTCATTAGATTTGCATATGGGCTTTACAGGATAAATATTAAATGTCAAGGTAAATTTCATTTTTTCTGATTTCTACATTAAATGTCGTTAATTTAATACCCTCCAGATAATCTAACAACTCACCCGTTCGTATATTATAATGCCAGAAATGTAATGGACATTCCACTACCTCCCCCTCTATTTTACCTGGAGCAAGTGACCCATCTTGGTGTCTGCACAAAGCTTCTATGGCATAATATTTGTTATTAGATAAAAATAAGGCAATTCTTTGACCATTTATATTTACTTCCTTTCCATTTCCCTCTTTGATTTCGTTTTTATTTGCAATTCTTACCCAAGTCATTTAACGGAAATATACTTATAGATTAAAAATTATAAATGTTTTTTATGGTGTGGATAATAGAATTATAGTTAAATTAAAATCCAATCAATATTACTAGTAAAGAAAAGAAAGAAAACAAATGGATAATTTATCATTTAATAATAAAAGTAATATTAGATTAGGTTTTGGTTTAGATGGCAATTCCAAATCAAATGATAATGATTATGGGCATAATTTGCAAACCGATAACGATAAACCAAAGTTATCGCAGAAAAATCAAATCAAAATAAAAGATAAAAAAATAATATTAACTTCAGCATTGCCATATGCAAATGGCGAAATACATTTGGGACACATCGCCTCTACCTATTTGCCAGCAGATATTTTTACTCGGTTTATAAAATCAACAGGTAGTGAGATATATCACATATGCGCAACAGATGATTTTGGAACTCCAATCCTTATAAAATCAGAAAAAGAAAACAAAACTCCTCAAGAATATGTCAGAATTTGGAACGAGAAGGACAAAAGGGATTTTGAATCAGTTGGAATTGTCTTTGATTTTTTTTATAGAACAAGCTCAATTGAAAATATTGATTTTGTTCAATATGTTTTTTTAAAGTTATATGATAACAACCACATTGTAGAGAAACCCATTGTTCAGTTTTTTTGTCCTTTTGATGACAAATATCTACCGGATAGATATGTTGTTGGAAAATGCCCTTTTTGTAAAGCCGATGACCAATATTCTGACCTATGTGAATCTTGTGGAAGAGTACCGGAGGAAATACTTGACCCAAAATGTGCAATCTGTGGAAATAACCCGGTGAAGAAAAAAAGCAATCACTATTTTTTCAAATTATCCGATTTTTCAAAAGATCTAAAGAATTGGTTGGTAACAAATGAAAATCTTCAACATGATATTGTAAAATATGTATTGAATTGGATTGAATCCGGATTGCAGGATTGGGATATTACCAGAGATCTTAGTTGGGGTGTCCCCATACCAAATATAAATAATTCCGATGCCAAGGAAAAAAAGGTTTTCTATGGCTGGTTTGACAATCATTTGTGTTACATATCATCACTTTTAACATTCGCATCCAATATATTAAAAAAAGACGGAAAAAAACTATGGAATGAATCGGACATATACCACTATATTGGAAAGGATATAGTTTATCACCATTATTTATTTTTGCCTTCGATACGAATAGGAATTGATAACGAATACAAATTACCAGACAAAATAATAACAAGGGGTCATCTGTTATTTCAAAATAGAAAATTATCCAAAAGCAAAAATTGGTATATAGGCTTAGGGGATTTTGTTAAGAATTTCAATCCAGACTATCTTAGGTTTTATTTCTCATCCATTATTCCATATTCTCAATCAGATATCAATTTTGATTGGGACAATTTCCAAGAAAAAATAAATAATGAACTTATATCAAATATAGGAAATTTTGTAAATAGAACTCTTTCTTTTACAAAGAAACAGTTTGACGGTGTTGTTCCATCACCGTTTGAATTTGATGAATCAGATAGACAAGCCATTTCGCAAATAGAGAACATAGCATATGAGACTGGTGATTTGGTATACAATAACAATATTGATAAAGCTATCAAACGTATTTTGCAGTTTAGTACATATTTCAACCAATATTTTCAAAACAAGCACCCATGGAAATCAAAAGATACCTCCAATAACACAATATGGATTTCCATAAATGCAACAAGGGCATTGGCAATCATTTTGTATCCATTTATACCTTCATCTGCAGAGAAGATTTGGTACCAGCTAGGTTATTATAGCGAGTTATCCAAACAGGATTGGTATTCTGCTTCTGAAATATCTTTTGAAAAAGGTCACTCATTAAATCAGAACATAGAACCAATCTTCAAAAAAATAGAAAAAGAGGACATTGATCGACAAAAACTAACTCTAATTGAATCATAAACGATAGAACATCTTTTATTTTTTTCTATTTTTCCAACCATCTAAAAAACTTATTGTGCTCGGGAAAGTTTACGCGATAACTAGCAATATTATATATCTTTTATTTTAAGTCATATATGCAGATTTTAGATTTTGTATTGTTTTATACAGACCTCAAATACCACAATGTAACTATCAAATTTATTGTTTATTTTAAGTTTTTATCATGTTATATACGAATGCTTATTTAAAATGAAAATATATAGAAGCTTTTGATAACAAAACGATAATGGTTCTAAAATATGTATATTACTATTTGAAATCGTGGTCATCATTAAGTAATTTGAAGGAATGGGTCCAATTGCAATATAAGACATGTAATCAACAATATCATATTTATGCTTTATCGGTTTTTCTCCAAAAGTTAGAAATAAAATTGCTATTTGGGTTTTAGGAGGACCATCTTATACCAATTATTCTCATCAGAAAATTCCTTTGCTATTGAAAACCCCGCCTTCTTCGATATATGATCAATATCATTTAAACCATATTTATAAGAATTTTCTGTATGAATGGTCTCATCTTTCTCAAAACAAAATCGTTTATTCAAAGAAGAGATAAAAACATGTTGTTTTTTATTGGATAAAATGTGCATTTCTATTCTTTTTTTGTCTTTGTTGTAAAAGGAACAGTGAGAAAAGTTATCGATACCGAAGTTTCCCCCTAACTCTTTATTTATTCTATTGAGCAGATTTAAGTTAAACTCAGCAGTAACACCTTCTTTATCATTATATGCATTTTCAAGTAAAGAAATATCTTTTTCAAGATCAAAGCCAATCAGGAGATAATCATCATTAGCAATTTGAAGTCGTACATCATTTAAAAAATCACACGCATCATCAATCTCAAAATTACCTATACTCGAACCTAAAAACACTATAAATCTACATACATTTTTAAATTCAAAGTTATTTTCAAACAAAATCCTATTACAATGGTTAATGCCATTTATATAATCATCTGGGATACCTTTAACGATAACATTTGAAATAGAATTTTGAAGATGGGATACAACCGAGTTCAAAAAATTAAAAGATATGTCTATAGGAAAATAATATAATTTGTTTTGTTTTTTTATTATTTCAGTAAACAAAAACCTTGTTTTTTTTGAACTGCCGCTACCTAATTCTATTAAAATAATCTCTTTGGATATGTCTTTTACTAAATCATTTGAATAACTATCAAGTAGTAGTATTTCGGTTCTGGTGGGATAATATTCTGGTTGCAGAGTAATTCTTTCAAACAATTCCGAACCAACATCATCATAAAGGTATTTCGAGGGGATTGATTTTTGTATTGGATCACTCAAACCTAATAATACATCATTTTTAAATTCATTTTTGCCTTTATCTAAAAACAAACTTATTTTAAAAAAAACACATATAAAGATTTTTGGTTCTGAATTAGAATAAATAAAAAAAATACTATACGACAAATATAAAATAATTCATTTGTGTTTGTACCTAAATTTATTGATGGTAATTAGTTCCTTATAAGAACCAAATACAGTTGGGTCAATTTTATCTAGAATTGATTCACTTTCTATCTCCTCTTCGGTTTCAAATTTGTGGATTATTTTATAATTAGATGCTCTTTGAGCTGGAATTTTACCCACAGAACTAATGATTTTTCTCATTTCCTTGGGTCTTAGTAGTTGTCCATATTGGGAACCAGCAGAAGTGGATATGCTTTCATTTATTAGACAGCCTCCTAAATCATTTGCACCAGAGCTTAACATAATTTGAGACAACTTTTGACCCTCCTTTACCCACGAGACCTGTATATTTTTTATTAGCAAGTTAAAAAAGATTCTAGCGATTGAGTGCATTTTCAAAACTTCAGCCCCATCTGCACCTCCTCTTAGGTTCTGTATCAGACCCAAATTATACATTGGTGATTCAGTGTGTATAAAACTTAATGGTACAAATTCAGTAAAATGATTTGTTTCTTTTTGAATTTTTCTAAGAATGTCCAGATGTTTTGCAATATCATCATATGTTTCCAAATGACCATACATAATAGTAGATGTGGTGGGAATATCTAATTTATGCGCGGTAGTAATCACGTTAATCCAGTCTTTTACAGATATTCGGCCGGGGGATATTTTATTTCTGATCTCTTGGACAAGTATTTCAGCAGACGTTCCAGGCAAGCTACCTATACCGACTTCCTTTAGCATTTTTAGATAATCATTGACACTAGTATTTGTTTTCATTGAGGCATAAAGAATTTCTTCAGGAGAAAAAGCATGGATATGTATGTCAGGCAATTCTTTTTTTATAGCTTTACATATATCCACATATAAATATCCGTCCATATTTGGTGGCAGTCCAGCTTGAATACATACTTCTGTTGCACCATATTTCCAAGCCTCTTTAGCTCTCGTAACTATTTCTTCAATTGGCAAAATATACCCCTCTTCTTGTTTGAAATCCCTACTAAACGCACAAAACCCGCATTGTTTTATGCACACATTTGTAAAGTTGATATTTCTGTTAACTACATATGTCACGGTATTTCCATTTTCCCTTCGTCTCAGTTCATCGGCTATCAACGAAATAATGGATATCTCCAAATCCTTACTATTGAATAACTTTATGGCATCAGAAATTGAAATTTCTTTACTACTTAATGATTTGTCTAATATATTTGAAATTTCGGGATCGATATTTTTTAGTATGGTATCGATATTCATTTCGCATATTCCTCTTTAACCAATCCGGAATTATCTATTAAATCTTCAATGAATTTCTTAAGACTGTTAGGCACAAAATTGCCATATTTAACACAGTTATTGATGAATTGAGGATAAATTGGCAATCTTGCTCGTAAGGTAAAACCTTTCATTTTAGTTACCTTTGTTATGTCTTTTATTGTAGGCCATGGGTATTCAGGGTTAACATAATCTGGCGTTAAAGGAGAAATTCCACCCCAATCGTTGATTCCTGCATCAATATACCCCGCATATATTTTTGGACTGAGATTCGGTGGAACTTGTAGGTTTATATTTTTTAACAATATTCTGGCAATTGCTATGCATTTTAAAAAATAATCGTTTGTTGGAGGAATATAATTTTCCATACCAGTTCCGTCTTTTGGTGCGAAGTTTTGAATTATCACCTCCTGAATATGCCCATATTTTTCATTTAATTCATTTATAAGTAACAGGGAATCAATTACATCAAACAAGCTTTCTCCTATGCCTATTAGCAAACCAGTGGTAACGGGAATTTTTAGCTCTCCAGCAGAAATCAATGATTTGATTCTAACCTTGGGATTTTTGCTAGGGGCCTTTTCATGAGGTCCACCCACATTTAATAACGACTCACTTGAATTTTCAAGCATCATACCAAGACTAACATTTGTTGATTTTAACATTGACATTTCCTTTTTTGTTAAACTTCCCGCATTTGTATGCGGCAATAAACCAGTTTTTTGAAGTATACTTTCACTAATGTCCGCTATTAACTCTACCAATGTTTTGTAGTTTAATTTATTCAACCACTCTTTTGCTTCCCTGTATTTTAATTCTGGACGTTCGCCTGTCACAATCAAAGCCTCTGTGCATCTTAATTTTTTGCCTGCTTCAGCGATAGATAGAACCTGGGAAGGTTTTAGCATAACAGAATTGATATCGGTAGGCTCTTTTTTATAAGTACAGTATGAACAGCTGTCTTTACATAGGTTAATCAAATTAATGAATACTTTTCTAGAATAAGTAATAATGCCTGGATTGTTTTTATTTCTAATGGAATTTGAAATCTTTAGTAAATCGATTGTACTTGTTTTTTCAATAAATTTTGTAACTTCTAAATTTTCCAAGTTTTTGTTTTCAGAAAATTTATAGAGAATCTCTTGGTTTTGATCTTGAATAACTTGTTGATAATTTGAATCAGTATACTTATTCATAAATTTATATTGATTTTAGGAAAGACTCTATTAATAATAAGGATTGCGCTTCTTTTGATTTGCATCTTTTACGTTTTTAATTTAAAACATTGCTTGGATAAAATCATAGTAAAAACATTAGTTTAATCATAAAATAATGCGAAAGTGAAATAAATGATTCAAAATAATGTAATATGATGAGAAACACAATAAACCAGGTAAGCAAACAACGTTATTTGTCATTTAGATAAAATGAATACCAAATTTTAATTCTATTTGATATAAAATTTTTTAAACCCTTTGTGTTATTACTATTTAGTTATATGTCTTCAGCAATAACGCATCAGCAAGAATCCGATATGACCACAAAAAAAATTAGAGTTTTAGTAACAAAGTTAGGCTTGGATGGCCATGATAGGGGTGCGCTTGTAATATGCAGAGCTTTAAGAGATGCCGGTATGGAAGTCATTTATTCTGGTTTGTTTTGCACTCCTGAACAGATAGTCAAAACAGCTATAGAAGAAGATGTTGATGTTGTAGCAATGAGTTTATTAAATGGAGCTCACCTTACATTATTTCCCAAAGTATCAAGATTGTTTAAAGAAAAAAATATCGACGACATTTTATTGGTTGGTGGCGGGGTAATCCCAGAATCCGATAAAAAGTTATTGGAAAAAGAAGGAATAACTGGAAATTTTGGACCTGGAACTTCCCTTAGAGATATCATCAACCACATACAAAACAACGTAAAGAAAAAATAATCCTGATGCTTTTATTATATATCTTCATTTGGCCACATCATTTTTCTTAAGTCTTTGCCGACCTTTTCTATTTCATGCTTTTCTACTTCATCCAATAATTTAGCAAATGCTGTTTTACTATCTTTTCTATAATTTTCAACCCATTCTTTTGCAAATTGTCCTGATTGTATTTCATCTAGAATCTGTTTCATATTGTTTTTAGAGTTTTGATCTATCGTGCGTTTGCCTCGGGTAAGACCGCCATACCTTGCAGTTTCACTGACTCGATTATACATTCCTGTGATACCGTATTTCTGAACCAAATCGACAATTAGCTTTAATTCATGCAAACATTCAAAGTATGCTATTTCCGGTTGGTATCCAGCCTCAACAAGGGTTTCAAACGATTTTACTACCATATTGTGTACTCCACCACAGAGATCAACTTGTTCCCCAAACCAATCAGTCTCAACCTCTTCTTTAAAACTTGTTTGTAGAACACCGGGTCTTGTACTACCTATAGATTTTGCTAATGCAAGAACTCTATCCCAGGCCTTTTTAGTGTAATCTTGGTGAACAGCTACAAGTGATGGAGTTCCGAATCCATCAAGGTACAACTCTCTTACTCTTTGACCTGGACCCTTTGGAGCAACCATAAATACATCAACGTTTTCAGGTGACACAATCCATTTCCAATGGATTGCTGCACCATGTGAGAAACTTATTGCTTTGTTTGCGGATAAGGATGGGCCAATTTCATTTTTAAACGTTTTTTCCTGCTCCATATCGGGTATAAGAATATGAATTATGTCTGCTTGTTTTACAGATTCAGCAACTGACATAACAGTATGGCCATCCTTTTCAGCATTTGACCAACTTCTTCCACCAGGCCTTAACCCTACAATAACATTAATACCAGAATCTTTCATATTACACGCTTGGGCAGAACCTTGAATACCATATCCAAGAACTGCAATTGTCAAGTCTTTGATAGGATCTAATGATACTTCATCATCTAACCACCTTTTTGCAACCATGTTTTTAAAATAAAAAATGGATTATATATTACATTGTGTTTGATATGCACTACTGTATGTCTATGAGTTTAAAAATTTATACAATAAGTAATACGATTGATTTATATCGATATCTTTTTCAATAGTGTTCCTAGTTGATAGTATATATTCCTTTACATGCTCCGTATCTTTCTCCTCGATTTTACTTAGCAAATTATTAAAGAGTTGGCCATATCTGTCAATAGTTGTTATAGATTTATCATTATCAATAAATAAGGTTAAGAAAAGAGAAACATCATCTGTTAGGATACTTTCACTTAATAAAGATTGAATTTTAAATGTACTTCCTGATATTTTTTTCAAAAAATGTATTATATTGTCTTCAAATTGAAATTCTTTTGAATTAGACATCTCTACAATGAATTTTGAAAAAACTAAATTGATAAAGTAAATCAAACTAATAATAACCGATATAGCCAAATCGTGTTTTTCTGGGCTTTTGATTATAATTTTCTCAAATGAAGGAAAAAGTTCATTTAATATGTCCTCTTCATTTTTACTTTTGTTTCTATCTACAGGAATATGGATAATCTTGTTTGTTGCGGAAATAGAGGAACCGGGCCCAAACATTGGATGGATACACAATTTTGTAACATTTGAATTTATAGAGGTGTTTGATAGAACCTTGTGGATATCAGATTTGATAGAGGAAATCTCTATAATTATTGTACCATGTTTAAATGAAATAGTTTTACCGTTAATTATTTTTATTATTTCGTTGACTGGAATGCAGAATATTATGATATCAGATATTTTAACAGATTCGGACATGTTGTTTGTGATAACAATATTGATGTCTTTGAAATTTAGGGCATAATCAATATTCTTGATATCGTAAAGAAAGATTTTATCAATCGACAGATCAGAAGCACTATATTTATGATTTAATTTTTTTTTAGTATTAATAAAATACTCAAAGAACCATTTTCCCATCTTTCCAGCGGCTCCTATTATCAAAATGTTTCTCATTTTCAACCAGTTGCAAAATTGGTTTTATACTAAAACTACAACGAGTTTACTGTTTGGCTGATTATATTTAGGCCTGTGTCCAATCTATCCTCATCAATACATGTGGAAATTCTAATGTAGTTTTTATAATTGTCACCAAATCCGCTTCCAGGTGCAACGGCAACTCCTTTTTGTAATAACTTTTCAATCAAAGTCAAGTCATCTATGGCCAATTCTTCATTTATTTTTGCATACACATACATTGCTCCGTCTGGATAGAAAAATTCAAATGGCATTTTCTTTAATCTGGTACAAACAAATTCAATCCTTTTTTTCATAGTTTGAGAGTATTCTGAAGGATTGTGGGATAGTGCTGCCAATGCACATAACTGCATTGGTTCAGATACAGAGGTCAAAGTTAATGATTGAATCTTTATCAATTTATCAATTAGATTTTTGTTCTCTGAATAGGCAAATCCTACCCTAAATCCGGTCATAGAATAAGTTTTTGAAAACGAGCCTACCATAATTGAGTTTTCAGACGGAGTGTTCAATATGCTTGAAAACTTTTTAAAGGCAAAATTACAGTAAACTTCATCACTTAAGATATAAAGATTGTTTCTCTCTGCAATTTGAACTATGGATTGCAGTTTTTTTTTGTCCAATATTTTTCCGGTAGGATTATTTGGATAATTTAAACAAATAATTTTAGTGTTGGCATTTATTGAATCTTCAATTGCAGATATGTCTGGCTCCCATTTATGTTCCAAACTAGTTTCTATTACTTTTGCTTTAACTCCCAGGTAACTAGCACAATCCTTGTATGCAGGCCACGCAGGCTCAATAATTATAACTTCATCACCCGGATGAAGCAATGAACAAAAAGTACAAAAAATTGCAAATCTGCCACCAACTGTTGTAATAATATTGTTAGGATTTATTTTATTTGCTTTCGATTCACTTAGTTGGGTTAAATATAATGATAATTTATTTCGAAGATCAAATATGCCTGCAGTTTCCGTATAATGATATCGATGTTTGTCATAAATGGACATTAATTCCACTTTAACTTGAGGAGGAGGCAAAAAATCCGGCTCTCCTACTTCCATATGTATAATTTTTTTGCCCAAAGAATCTAATTGTTTTGCTTTATTAAATACATCCATATGTGTTTTAATTTTGATGTTAGAAATAGCATTCTCATAATTAGCATTGTTATCCGCAACTGAAGGCCTCACAGGTATAATTTTGTTATTGTTATTATTATTATTGTTATTGGTATTATTAGACAATAGTTTCATTTTATTTTTTTCATTGTTTTGGATAGATACGGATTCTTTTATTAGCATATTGATAATGCGACCTAAAAATTCAGGGTCTAATTCCTTATTGTTGGAATTATGCAAAATATAATTCTTAATTTCTTGTTCTACCTTATCGTCAACGACTCTCAATTGCAATTCACTTTTGATTTCGCCAATTTTTTTTGCAATTTCCATCCTTTGATTAATCAAAGATATTATATTCTGCGTTACTATTTTCATATCATTCCTTAAACTATCAAGTTTTTCAGTAGTCATGTGAATTTCTCCTCATTTCACCGATTATTCAATTCTTTTAGTACTCTTGGTATTAAATTACATTTTATACAGTGATCCACCAATACTATTCCAGCTATACTATCAACAACAGGTGGGGCTCTAGGTACAACACAAGGATCATGGCGCCCTTTGACTTGTAAATCGGTTTCGGTTTTTTTTTCTATATTTACTGTTCTTTGAGTCATAGATATAGACGCCGCAGGTTTAAATGCAATTCTAAACTTTAAGGGCATTCCATTGGTTATGCCACCAAGAATTCCGCCTGAATTATTTGACCTAGTCAATATTGCTCCTGAATTATTTTCTATATAAAACGTATCATTATTTTGTGATCCTGATAGACTTGAACCTTCAAAACCCGAACCAAATTCAACCCCCTTGACCGCGGGAATACTAAACAAGCCTTTTGATATTTCTGATTCAATTGACTCAAATATGGGCTCTCCAATACCTGCTGGGATATTACTGGTGGTGCATTCTATTACTCCACCAAGAGAATTGCCTTGTTTTCTTGCCAATAGTATAGAATCTTTCATCCTAAAAGCAGCATCAAAATCAGGACAACGCACATCATTTGAATATCTTTTGTTTGATAATTCATCTAAAGACATGTTTTCAGTATTGCAAAAAATATCTCCTATTGATTTCGTATAACTAATGATCCGAATTTTTAACACCTCGCTCAATATTTTTAATGCTATTGCCCCTCCCATTACCATAGTTGCCGTTAGACGTCCAGAGAACCTTCCACTTCCCCTATAATCAGCAAAACCCCCATACTTTATAAACGCCGGATAATCGGAATGCCCTGGTCTTGGAGTATTCTTTATTTCCTCATAAGATCTCGAATCAGCATCACTATTCCAAATTATTATACAGATAGGAGCACCAGTAGTAAATCCATTAAAGACTCCAGATAAAATAGAAGCTTTATCGACTTCTTTTCTTTGGGTGGTTATAGTCGATTGTCCTGGTTTTCTTAAATCTAACAAAGGCTGTATGTCTGATTCGTCTAATTTTAAACCCGCAGGACATCCATCAACAATAGTGCCAATACATTTGCCATGGCTCTCTCCAAAGCTTGTAATTGAAAATCGATCTCCAATGGTGTTTGCAGGCATATAAAATTAAATTTGTAATTCCAATATATTATTATTCTTAGCAAATTTGATAATGTTTCATACCTCTAGTAAATTAGGTTATATATTAAAATCAGGAATTTCATGCTCTTGCTTAAGTTCGTCTAAAACATGGTATGTTTTCATATACTAATCATTTAGAAGATATAGTAATATAGATATATAGTGGTCTTGTGAAAAAATTTCTTGCTATTAACATCGATTAAACTATTGAGGCTCCCAGTCTTTTCATTTCACCAACAAATCCGGGATATGAGACATCTGCAAATTCTGCCCCATCAATTTCCGATTTCTCCGTCATCAATGAAGCAATACAAAATGCCATAAAGAGCCTATGATCCTCAAAAGAGTTTATTGATGCGTTCTTAATTTCTTTTGGTGGGTTAATCGCAATAGAATCAAACTCTTCCTTAATTTCTGCCCCAAATTTTTTCAATTGAGTAGCAATGTTTGCAACCCTATCTGTTTCTTTATATCTGGCGTGGGATATACCAGTAATTTTTATTGAATTTTTGCATTTTAATGATAGAATTGAGACCACAGGTAAAAGATCAGGTGCATCTTTCAAATTGAATTCACCTCCTTCAAGGAAATTGGTTCCAATAACTTTTATTTTTCCATTACTTTTGTCTACAATAATATCTGTACCCATCTCCTTTACTATGTTAATGATATTAGAATCCCCTTGGGGCAAAGAGAAGTCTAGATTGTCTATAGTTAATTCGCCATCACCCAATATCGCCGAAGAGATAAGCAATGCAGCAGTTGAAAAATCCCCAGGTACTCTGAAAGTTGTGGGTGAATAGTCTTTTTCATTTGGGATGGTATAAGATTCTGTTATGGCATTGTTTATCTCATCCATTTTTACACCATTAGAATAAGCATTGTCTTTGATACGAATGGGATCAGACAAGGAGTTTTCTCTATCTGTTTTGTTTAGATTGTTTTCTATTTCAATACCGAATTTTTTCATTATTGAAATTGTAGAATTTATGTAGGGCTTAGAGACTTGATTTCCAAAAACCTTTATTATAGTTTTTGTTTTGGCGTAAATACAAGACAGTAACAATGATGAAATAAATTGACTTGATATTTGCCCATTTATTATGGCTTCTCCACCTTTCATTCCACCACCCTTTACTATTAACGGTGGGGTATTGTGAATATTAGTTGAAAAGCATTCAACCCCTAATTGATTAAGTGATTTGATTAGATCACCCATTGGTCTTTTTCTTAAACTTTTGTCCCCGGTCAAAACGGTAAAGCCATTATTAACTAATGAACACATAGACGATAAAAGCCTTATTGTTGTTCCTGAATTTTCTGCATTTAGAATATCCTCAGGAGTAATAAATCCAGATCTACCGCCTTTGCTTGATATTTTTAGATGTCTAACTGCATTTGAAAGCGACTGATCTGCGCCATATGATGGTTGTTGTTCTCTTGTGGTAAAAGGCTCAGTCTCTATTGTGATTCCAAGCATTTTACAACAATTAATTGTTGCAATTGTGTCCCTCGAGATAAGAACATTCTTTAAATTGGATTCTCCATTTGATAATGAGGAAACAACTATTGCACGATGAGAATAGCTTTTACTTGGAGGACAAGATATTTCCCCGCTCAAGTGAGATTTTTTAACAGTTATTTTTGCCATTCTATACCAGCATTATAATTCAATAAAATTAGTATTAATAACTATTCAACAAAAGCCTTGAGATTGTTAACCTGAGATACGATTAATTTCCCATCATAATTCTGAAGTGAGGCTTTCATATTGTCGATGTTATCCTTATAAACTACGGCTGCGATTGCTGGGCCATTACCAGAATAACTTACAGCTAAGCAATTATTTTCAATTGCACACAATAATGGATCATAATTGTTATAAAGAATTGAATTGATTAAAATGCCATTTAGGTTCATTGCTTTCCAATAATCACCCTTTATTGCGAGTTTGAATGCGTGATTGAAAAGTTCTTTATGCAATTTCAATTTCATTATATCCCCTCGATAAATTCCATTTGGCAAAAAGATTATTACCCACAGATCATTGTTAATTGGTTCTCTTTTAATTAATTTTTTATAATGGTTATCTGATAAAATGATTCCACCAAAATAGCATGCACAAGCGTCATCATATGCGCCCGTTACACTCACCTTGGCCCACAATGACGAATTGACAGCTGTGTTTAGAACAGCCCTATCATAGATCTCTTCTTTAATCAATTTATAACAAGCTAGAGAAATAGCATTAGAAACCGCGCTAGAACTCTTTAATCCCCAGCCAGCAGGGATATCAGATGTAAGGTTTATGGAAATAAAATTATTATTTAGTACTTTACTTGGAATAATTGATCTTATTATCCTATTAACCAGTTTATCGTTGGCAAAGTTTTTTGAAATTCCCGTAAAACCTGGCTCCAATGTTATTTTTGCTTTAACCTTTAGGGATATCCCCAAAGTGGAGCCATTCCCAGTCGCTATGGCATTAATAATGGATACTGCTCCATATACTGTGGAAGTAGTCGTTGGCTTTTTCAACTTACTTTGGTTCACCAAAAATACCAAACAATGATTTTTCCATCACGTCCATTGGGGCCTGCAAGCCAGTCCAAATTTCAAAGGACTTTTTTGCCTGATGTAAAAGCATTTCATAGCCAAAAATTAAATTGCACCCAGCATCTTTAGCATTATTTAACAAATTCGTAAATACCGGTCTATAAACTATGTCAAAAACAAAAGCACCCTCGCTCATAAAATTTGATTTTAAGGGACTTAATTCATTATTTAATCCTATAGATGTTGCATTTATTATTATTTTAGAATTTAGTGAAACTTCCTTTAAAACATTATCATTATCATAGTCTAAAGGAATACAATTAAGACCCATTTCTTTGCCCTGAGATATTATTCTACCAAGTTTTTTTTTGTCTCTATTAACTATATTTATCTTTTTAATACCGGTTTTTTCTGACAACGCTACCAATGCTGCCCTGCAAGACCCCCCAGCACCCAAAATTAAGATTTCAATACCATCAAAATCTATTTGCCGTTTTTCTAATGGGGCTATCAAACCATGGATGTCGGTATTATATCCAATTAGTTTTCCATTCTCATTATTAACAGTATTAACCGCGCCTGCTTTTTGTGCTTCAATTGAGATGCCGTCAATGAAATTAATAACATTTACCTTATGCGGTAAAGTAACATTGAAGCCCGCAATATCTGTTTTTTTTAATGAATAAACTGATTCCTCGAGCTCAGTCTGTGGAACCCTAAATGCGAAATAAGAATAATTCAGGTTCAAAGAACTAAAAGCCGAATTGTGAATCAAAGGGGATAAAGAATGGCTAACTGGGTCGCCAATTATACAAAAGGATTTGAAAGATTTTCTCGAATCCTCATTTCCTTTAAATGCATCTTTATTCATTAAGAATACTGTTATTTGGGTTTGTCTATATTTAATTATTTTAAAATTATTGAATTCGAATACTATTATATTAGCGGAAAAATCACTGAATAAATATTATATTAAAGATAAAAATTGACATACACCCGAAATATGGAGTTTTTTTAGAGGCATGACTTGCAGGGGGATTTGCATAAGGCATAAATCTAAAAAAATACCAAAGACTCTTCGCTATGGTGAAAATGAAAAGCGTTGTCAAATTTGCGACATATTCATAAAATGGAATGGATTGTTTTGTCCCTGTTGTGGATACCGATTGAGACATAATGCCAGAATCCAAAAATACAAAATAAAAAAATATATAGAATAATCAAAAATATTAGAATAATCAAATTAATCTATCATGAAAGAGCGAATATATCGATTTCATTTGGTTTATAGTGAGTTGACCTGGAGCAATTGCATTTTCAACTGTTGCATAAGTAAACGGTGAATCGCCAACAACATTGCACAAAACTCTTGATATGATGCCTAATTCACCCATTGAAAATGCAATAAGATTGAGACTTGAGCCTATTATCTTATATAATTTCATGATACGAATGGTGTCCTCAATAGTGTTAGCAGTAGTAACTATTTTAATGAAATGGCTAAATACCCTCATCTTATCAATCAAATCAACCAAGAATTCCTGATTTGGAGTAATTGCAAAGTCATGCCATGATATTAGAGTCCTAATGCCATTATCGTCAATGAAGTCTGCCAATTCATCATTTGTTGATATGATATTATACTCCAAGTCCAATAACATTGGCCTAGCTAATGCCAATTTCTTTAGCAGAATTATTCTTTTTGAATCATCCTCGGCATATTTTCCCCCTTCAGTGACAGGTCTTAAAGTATAAATGGACTGCTTGTTGTATTTTGTAATTTTCTCAAGGATTAATTCGACGTTGTCAAAATCCTTTAGAAAGTCGAATCTAAATTCTATAAAACTTACATCTTCCTTTAATAGATTTTCAATCTTATTCTCAATACAATATAGGTCTTCATCAACTAAAGGCATAGAAACACAAATTTTCTTTTCTATTAGCAAATTGATTTTCTATGTGAAATTTAACATTATAACATTTTCTTTTCCTTTTTGTATGGTTTATATTTTTTATTGAGTACAAAAATATCCTATATCACATATGGCCCCAGCGGAGATGTCTTTCACCGATCATCTAAATGAACTTAGAATACGGTTTCTAAGAGTAATTGTTTTTGCTATTTCTATAGTGTTATTTTCATCAATATTTGGCATTCAGCTAGTAACTATAAACAATCATTCTTTTTATTTTGTTTATCCAGCTGTCTATAATAACATTGCAAGCCAAATAACTTTATTTTTAAGTAATAGTTTGCTTCCAGAAGGAGTAAAACTAATTCAAACTGCCCCAGGTCAATCGTTGTTTGCTCAGATTACTGTATCAATTTTATTGGGTATTACAGGTACAATTCCAATAATAGTAAAAGAAATTTTTGGATTTGTAAGCCCTGCAATTTCCAATAAAACCAAAGCCAAAACGCTTTTCAAATTCATTGTTCCCATAACTATTTTATTCCTGACAGGAATAATTTTTTCATTTTTTATTGCTATTCCAGTTATACTTACTTTTTTATACCAATATGGGCAATCTTTAGGAATTTTGTCTTTTCTGAGTATAAATGAATTTGTAAGTTTTGTTCTACAATTTTTTATTGCATTTGGCGTATCATTTCAGCTGCCTCTGATAATGTACATCATATCTTTAACTGGTTTGATAGGCACTAGATTTTGGTTAAAGAATTTAAGGTTTGCACTAATAGCAATAGTGATTTTCGGTGCAGTTATTACCCCCGATGGGAGTGGACTCACCATGTGGTTTATTTCAATTCCAATGCTATTGCTATATCTTTTAGGAATATTAGTTATAAAAGCGAATATTTCAAAAGATAAAGCTGTTATATGAAATAAATTATGCATTATGATTTTTAATATTTTCCTTGTGTGAGATAAATAATGTACTTTAAACTGTAACCTGATGAATTATACGGTATGCGATGTTATTTTTTTCCAATTTGCAATCAAAGCCTCTGATCTAATATGAAGGGGTTCATGGGATAACCTATTTTGAGCTAAATCTATGTATTCTTGTTTTATGTCAATCCCCAAAAAATGTCTGTCTAGTTTATACGCGACTTTTGTAGTCTGACCACTCCCATTAAATGGATCTAAAACTATATCTTCATTATAGGAATATAATTTCATCAGCCTGTAGGGAATTTCTTCGGGAAATGGACATGGATGATCTATAAAACCTGGTGGAACTGGTGCCAAATGCCATACTGAATTAGCAATTTCTTTTGTCCATTCTTCATGGGTAGCAGGAAGAATTTCTCTTCTTTGCGTTCTACCTGATTTTACATCTCCTTTTCGTAATACCAGGATAAATTCATGCATGATATTTGCTCTATAATATTTTGGATATGGATTGATAATAAAAGAACCATATCTATTTGTACCACCGGTTACTTTATGCCATATTATTTCCTCATGTAAATTCCATTTACCATCAGGTGAAACTAATTTTGATAGAAGTAAATGAGGCAGTGGGATTAGTGTCCCATTTACAACTTCATTTGCAATAACAATACAACAATATCCCCCCTCTTTTGTAACACGATAAACCTGTTCGTTAAATACTGAAACTAAATTATTGATATAATCATCCAAGCTAACTTTAGTTATGCCTCTATAATATTCCAAGTTTTTCTTTGAAACATGTAAGTCATAATCAATTGCATTACCATACGGAGGAGATGTAATTGTTAATTGAATACTGTTAGAAGGAAAGTTTTTCAATATTTTTTCGCAATTTCCCAAAATAATTTTATCATATAGTGATTCTGGTCTAATCAGCATTTACTTTTGCTTTTATGACAAGTCCATAATTACAATAGTCTAAAAATGTAAACATTTTGATCAAAATGATTAACAATGAAAAAGGTTTTGATTTACTATTTTTCTAGTATGTATTCGTCAGGAATTTCCATTCCAAAATGTCTTCCCGAAGGCCGCTTAGAAAATATCATTATTTCATCGCCTATTTTGGTATGAGTTACAGGTAAAATCTTGTGATTCTTATCTAAAAATCTAATGGTTTCTGCATTTTGAACTATAATTGTACCAATTTCACTACCACAAATTGCCTTGAATAACCGTAGAGGTCGTGACTCTATTTTGGCTCGTCCAACCGAAACAATTCTCGCCATCCCTTTAGCATTAACTATTAAAATTTGACTTCCCGATTCCAATTCCGATAGATATTTTGTTGTTCCATCAGGTGTGATTGTATAGCTATGGACTGCTCCAGCGTTTACTCTAAAGGGTCTTGGGGATGTAAAGGAAGAACCGACAGATTCATTATGTACAAGAAACAAAAAATTTGATTTGTTCCCAATTAGCATACCTTCCCCTTCACAAAGCATTGAGACAGTATCGATACAAACTCTTTCGCCAATACCGATGTCTTTAATCTCCATTATTTTTGCTGGAGCAATGTTAAATGAAAATTTTCTGATAATATGCTGTATCTTTGAAACCTCATTCTCATCATCAGATTCAATAATTATGCCATCTACACCTAATTCTAAAACAGAGAATAATGTTTCCACTTCTTCAATAGACTTTGCTAATGCGAATATTTCTGTATTTGTTCCTTGAAGAGTTGCTATTATGTTCTCTAATGGAATAATTTTCCAGTCCTCTACATCAATGATTACAAAATTAGCCCCTTTTTCAGATATTGTTTTTATTTCCTCTACATCTTTATTGCTTTTTACTTTTTTATAGACTCCAAATTGTTTTTTTACAAATGTCCTATTTTTGTTCTCTTGTTCTCTAAAACTAGATGTCATCAATTCTGTTTCATTTTCTTTGTTATTATCAATGCTTTTTAGATAATTTAAAGAACGATTTTCTAATTCTTCAGCATTATCTAACACAACATAATTAGCCTTGTCTGATGGATAAATAATACTCAAGTTAAGGTCATTTTGAAGATATTCAAAATATTCAGAAGGATTGATATACAAAAGGTCAATTTTATCTTTGACTTTATCAATAAAATTAAGAATGTTTTCTTTTGAAGTATTTGGTTTACTTGAAGGTTTTAGAATAATTTTTTTTTGTCTTCTATTTTCTTTCAAATTTATATAACACTTCCTCTAATTTTTTGTTTTCAATAATAATTTCATATAGCGCTTTTATTGTTTTATTTGGATCAGAATTTTGAAATATATTCCTTCCAAAAGTAACTCCTATAGCACCTGCTTGAATTGCACCATGGCACATTTCCAAGGTATCTAGATTGGTTTTGGATTTTGGCCCACCAGCTATAACTATTGGGACTGGGCAACTTTTTACTATGTCTTTGAAGGTATCAATATTACCCGTATAGACAGTTTTCACTATATCAGCTCCGGCTTCAGCACCTATTCTTGATGCATGGGCAATAGTAGTTGCATCATTTGGATTTTTGATATTCTCTCCTCTGGGATACATCATTGCGATCAATGGCATATTCCATTCATTGCATTCATCCGCAATCAATCCTAGAGTATACAACATCATTGGTTCCTCACTTGATCCAATATTAATATGTAAAGAAACCGCATCAGCACCCAATCTAATAGATTCCTTAACAGATCCCAGTAGAACTTTTTTGTTAGGGTCAGGACCCAATGATGTGCTAGCAGACATGTGTGCAATGATTCCTACTTTTAGTGGTCTCGGTAAAGTTCTAATTATTCCCTTATTGATAAGAACGCAACTTAAACCAGAGTTTTCAGTATCATAAATAAACCGGTGTATATCTTTAATGCCTTCTAATGGCCCGCTACTTATTCCATGATCCATTGGAATGCATATCATTTTTCCATTGTTTAGAATTCTACTTAGCCGGACATCTTTTCCAAGGACCATAATAAAAGGAAAATTATAAACCTATTTAAAAGTGATATGTTTTTAATTGATCTGCATATCCGTATAAGACACATCCGAATTATGATTGGTTTAAGTTACATATTGGGGGAAATGAGAATTTATGTTCATTTTTACTAATTAGATTTAGAACATAATTGAGCCTAATATCTGGTATATGTGGGAACATCTTTTTTAATAACGAATAATCAAAATCATCGTCATTTTGTTTATTAATAAATGATAAAATAGAATCCAAATCATCAAATGAGAGACCAATTTCACTTTCGGTTTCCTGGTTCTTCCACAATCTGGCGCTGCTCTTTTTAGAAATTATTTGATGAGGGATGTTTAAGAACTTGGCATATTCTTTTAACTGGGTCTTGTAAAGATCACCTATTGGAAACAAATCGGATGCCCCATCACCGAATTTTGTAAAATAACCGATTGCTAATTCTGATTTATCTGCAGTTCCTAAAACAAATCTATTCATTAAGTTTGCATAATAATAGAGTATACACATTCGAGTGCGTGACATTAGATTACCTTTAACTAAATTGTTATCTGTTTCATCTAGGATATCCAAAAATTGATTTTTAATATTGTTGATATAAATTAGTTTATAGTCTATTTTTAAAATTGAACAAACTTCTAGGGCGTCGTCTATGTCTTGTTGAGGTGTTATTTCCTTATCAGGCAATATCAATCCAAAAACTTTTTCCTTTCTTAAAGAATTGGACGCACAATAAGCTGCTACCGAGGAGTCTATTCCGCCAGATAATCCTAATACCACCCCATTAACATTTCCTATCTGAACCTGATTTTTGATAAAAGCATTAATAGAGTTGTCAATCAAATTAAAATCATCCATTAATACAAAAAATAGGTAAAGATAAGATAATATTAAATTTGTTGATATAGAATTTATATTTAAAGCAAATTAACGGTAAAACAGATATTATAAGGATAACAATAACGGTTTAAATAAAAAATCTCCATGGATAGAATCGCTTTAATATTGAAACCAGATAATAGAAATATATTCGATGGATACACGGAATATTGGTTTAAGAAATATCGAAGTTGCAGATACGAAGATATGCTCAATTGACGGTGAAAACGGTAAGCTTATCTATAGAGGTTATGACATTCTGGATCTAGCCAATCACTCAACTTATGAAGAAACTGCGTATCTTTTATTATTTGGAGAATTGCCAAATACGGGGGAACTGAATGAATTTAACAAAAAACTAACAGAATCAAGAAAGATTCCATATTCTTTGATAAAAAATATGAAAAATAAACCTGTTAATGCCCATCCTATGGATATTTTACAGTCATCTGTTTTGGAATTAGCTGATTATGATTTTAACCGGTCAGATGAGGGAAAAGAAGCAAACATAACCAGAGCAATTTCCCTTATTGCCAAAATACCTACAATCGTGGCAGCATGGGATAGGATAAGAAACAAAATGGAGGCAATTGAGCCATTACAAGACAATTCTCATGCTCATAACTTTCTATTCATGCTAAAGGGGGAACAACCTAAGCATGAGGTTTCTAAGATATTTGATATTAGCTTGATACTACATGCTGAACACAGTTTTAATGCATCAACATTTGCAGCAAGGGAGATTGCATCTACAAGAGCTAGTATATATGCATGTGTAGGAGGCGCACTTGGTGCATTATCTGGAGAGCTTCATGGAGGGGCCAATATACAAGTAATGAAGATGTTATTAGAAATTGGAGATATTAACAATGTCGAACCATGGGTTAAAAAAAGACTAGCAAGCGGTGGGAGAGTAATGGGAATGGGACATGCGGTTTATAAGACGACAGATCCGCGCTCTGAGGTCCTTGCTGCACTATCTAGAGCCATATCAAGAGAAAAGGATACAATATGGTATGATATGACCGAAAAAGTTGAACAGATAACAAAACAGATTATGCTTGAAAGCAAGAAAATGATGATTTATCCAAATGTTGATCTATACAGTGCATCATTATATTATAGTCTCGGGATTCCAGTTGACATAAATACGCCTCTATTCGCCATCTCCAGAATAGCTGGATGGAATGCCCATATAATAGAAGAAAAATTTGCAGAGGCAGCTCCAAAACCAGCACTATATAGACCAAAGGCGGTTTATGTGGGTAGATATTGTGGACCCATGGGTTGTGAATATATCAACATAATCAATAGAAAACCAAACAAGTTGTTAAATAACAAACAGTAATTTATCCAAATGGAATAGGAGTAAATTTTAACGTATTCCCCAATATTTATAAATTTATTTATAAATAAACTTTTATAATGCCGTCAGAAGAGCAGTCTACAAAATATAAAGATGTCGGAATCGATATAAAAAGAATTAGAAAGATACAAAACCAAATAGGAAAAGATATAGAAAAAACATTACACTTCCTTGATTTTGGAAAAGTGATTTCAGGGTTTGGACATTATGCGGGTTTAATTGAAATCGGGGATAAAATAATGGCACTTCATACTGATGGCGTTGGGACTAAAATACTCATATCACAACTAATGAAAAAATACGATACAATAGGTATTGACTGTATAGCGATGAACGTTAATGATATTGTTTGCGTCGGCTCAAAACCTTTAGGCTATTTGTCATATATTGCATTACAAAAAACAAACTACACACTATTAAAAGAGGTAACAAAAGGTTTGATCAAAGGTGCAAAGCTGTCAAATGTTGCTATCGTGGGGGGTGAAACAGCTATATTACCTGATATAATAACAGGTAATGCAATTGACTATAACTTTGATTTAGCTGGAATGATTTTTGGCATTATAGATGACAGAAAAAAAATGATTCTCGGTAACAAAATAAAAAGCGGTGACATCATCATAGGGATTGACAGTTCGGGATTACATTCTAATGGTTACACTCTTGCAAGAAAAGTGCTTTTAGAAAAATATGATATTAGCGATAGGCCCGAATATTTAGAAACTAGTTTAGGAAAAGAACTTCTTAAGCCCACAGCCATTTATTCCAAAACAATTCTAAAACTAATTGAGGAATTTGACACTCAGGTAATACATGGATTATCTCATATCACCGGTGGGGCATTTACAAAGTTAAACAGATTAAATTCCAATGTTGATTATGTTCTGGATAACCTTCCGGAAATAAGAGGTATTTTTAAACAGATAATGAAGGATGGAAAAATAAATGTAACAGAAATGTATAAAACATTTAACATGGGTGTTGGGTTCTGCATTATTGCCTCAAAGGACAAGGCTGAGGATATAATGGAGGTTATCAACAAAGATAGTCTCAAATGCCAGGTAATAGGAAAAATAAAATCAAATGGTAAAGGGAATGCCATTATCAATAGTAGTAATAACATGTTTAGGATCTAGCATTGTTGCGGTATACTCTTTATAATAACAAAAAAAGAAAACAATCATCCAGTAAATGGTTACTTTAGCATCATTTTTCTATTAATTTTTCAAAGTCAATTTTTTTGTCGTCTTTTTCTTTTTATTAAAACACCTTAGCTTTTTAATGCCAATTTGGTTTGATGTTTAGTCCTAAGAAAAAGCTATATCACCTTCATATCTTTACTAATGTGGACATTTAATAACAACATTTTAATTCACAAAAGGTATAATCATTTTAACATTTGCTTAAAGATAAAGATATCATTCAAATATCAGATGTTTTATTGAAATCAGCTATTAACGACAAAATAAATATAACAAATAATGATATTTCCTATAAAAACGCATGTGAAGAAATTGCTAATGAAATATTAACTTTAGATATTCGCAATTCAACATCCCATATAAAAAAAGAAATATTTAAAATTACAAAAAACAAATCTTTAAAGTACAAGTTATCAAAAATTCCGAAAAATGTAGATATCTTTAAGCTTTTACCTGAGGGCAACAATTTCAAAGATTTACTAAAATTAAAGCCATCAAAAACTTCATCGGGTATTGCAGTTATAACTGTAATGCCAATGCCATTTGCATGTCCGCATGGAAAATGCATTTATTGTCCTGGCGGGGTTGAGGACAACACACCTTTAAGTTATATCGGCACAGAACCCGTGACTAAAATTGCCCAACAAGTAAACTATGATCCTTTTAGGCAAGTTTGGACAAAAGTTATTCAGTTAATTGAAAGAGGGCACAATGTCGACAAGGCAGAGCTTGTTATTGTTGGAGGCACATTCCCTTTTTATCCAAAAGAATATCAGAAAGATTTTGTAAAAAAATGTTATGACGCTTTTAATTTGTTTAATACGAAACTGGTAAAAAATAACGGGTTTATTTTTGACCTTAACCACAAAACCTTATCAAAAGATTTAGAGTTAAGCGATAGCTTAGAAAAATCAAAAGAAAAGAACGAAAAAGCCGGTATTAGATGTGTTGGTCTTACCATTGAAACTAAACCAGACTATTGTAAAAAAGAACATATTGATATGATGCTTGAGTTAGGAACCACACGAATTGAGATAGGTGTCCAGTCCCTCAATGACGAAGTATTCAAAGCAGTCAATCGAGGACATAACTTAAATGATGTGTATGAGTCTTTTTATTTGGCAAAAAATAGTGGATATAAAATTACAGCTCATATGATGCCCGGCTTACCCAAATCATCGGTGAAACATGACATTAGCGATTTTAAAAAGCTATTTGATGATCAAAGATTAAAGCCCGATATGCTAAAAATTTACCCAACTGTTGTAATTAAAAATACCGGTCTCTATAAGCTCTATAAAGAAAAGAAATATACTAGTTATTCTACAAACGATTTAGTTAGCATTTTAGTTGATATTAAAAAGATAGTACCGCCTTGGGTTAGGATAATGAGGATTCAAAGGGAAATAGAGCCAAATGATGTAATTTCTGGGCCCAAGATTGGAAACTTAAGACAATTAGTTTCACTTGAGTTAAAAAAACAAGGAGTAAAATGTAAATGTATCAGGTGCCGCGAGATAGGTCTAAAGGACACCGATAAGGAGTATTCCCATGAAGATTTAACTTTATTCAGAACAGAATACTTATCATCAGATGGCAAAGAGATATTCCTTTCATTTGAATCCAAAGATAAGGAAGATCTCTTTGGATTTTTGAGATTAAGAATCATGTCATATCCCCAAAGAAAAGAACTGGTTGACACAGAGGAAAATAACGCCATTTCTTCATCAACGCATTCAAAAGCATTCCAATCAGCTATTGTTAGGGAATTACATGTTTACGGCCCATTGGTAAAGATTGGATCAAAATCAACGGAATATAGAAATAATCTGAAAAGAAAAGAAAATTTGATTTATCAGCACAAAGGTTTAGGGCAAAATTTACTGAAGGAAGCAGAGAAAATCTGTAGAGAAGAATTTGATATAAAAAAATTGTCAGTAATAAGTGCTATAGGAACTAGAGAATATTATAAAAAGTTTGGATATGTTATTAATGGACCTTATGTAACAAAAGCAATATAGAAAAATGGAAGACTCTTTGGAAGAAATCACAATTGGTAAAGGAACGTGGATAGACAAGGTAGCTTTTACCATTATAGAAAGAGAGAAAAAACTTGGTAGATCTGTTGATTTGATTAAAGTGGAAAGTGGTTTAGGGGCATCTGGAATTCCCCATATCGGAAGTATGGGAGACGCTGTAAGGGCATTTGGAATTTCTCTTGCATTGCAAAATATGGGTTATAAGTCAGAATTAATAGCATTCTCAGATGATTTAGACGGTCTTAGAAAGGTTCCAGAGGGGCTCCCAGAATGGTTAAATGATTATTTATGTAGGCCCGTTTCCTCAATACCCGATCCTTTTGGTGACTGTCATGAATCTTATGGTTCGCATATGAGTAGCCTATTGCTAGAAGGCCTTGACAGAGTTGGAGTTGATTATAAATTTAAAAGCGGAACTGAAGTATATAAGAGCGGAGTTTTATCAAATCAAATTCACAACATTTTAGAAAACAGTAAAATTATAGGTGATGAGATTGCAGTCTCCACAGGTCAGCAAAAATATACCAAATTTCTTACTTTTTTTCCCATATGTGAGCAATGCGGCAGGCTTTATGTGGCAAATGCTGTGGAATATTTTCCCAAAGAAAAAACTATAAGTTATTCTTGTATTGGAAATACAATAAATAGGAAACATATTGATGGCTGTGGATATAGTGGAGAAATCCGGATTGGAAATGGCAATGGTAATGGAAAATTGGCATGGAAGGTAGAATTTGCCGCGCGATGGCATGCTTTTGATGTGAAATTTGAAGCATTTGGTAAAGACATAATGGATTCTGTAAGAATCAACGATTGGGTTTCAAGTGAAATTTTGGGATTTCATCACCCTCTGCACATAAAATATGAAATGTTTTTAGATAAAGGCGGCAGAAAAATCAGCAAATCTGCTGGAAACGTATTGACCCCACAAATGTGGCTCAAATACGGAACACCTGAATCACTTTTATTATTACTATACAAAAGAATATCCGGAACAAGGCACGTAAGTATTGAGGACATCCCAAATCTTATGGATGAATATGATTTATACGAAGACATATATTTTGATAAAATAAAGGAAAAAAACAAGAACAAAACAACCAAGATAAAAGGCGTTTATGAGTATGTAAATAACCTAAATCCACCGCATATGCCATCGATTCACATACCTTACAGAATACTAATCCAACAATCAGAATTATTTGTTGACCAAAACATAGACTCTATAAAAAAAATAAATGAAAGGTTACTAAAATACGGTCTAATAAAGGAAGAAGATACTGAACTAGCTAATAAAATAAAACTTGCACTCAATTGGGCAAGAGAGATTAAAGAAATTTATGATGAAGCAGATATTGAAGAAGAAATTTCAACAAAAATACAGTTAGAAAACAAGCAGAAAAAAGCGATAGCAGAAGTATTGTCACAGTTAAACACGATTGCAAACGAAATGGAAAGGTCTTCTGCAATTATTGAAAATGACGAATTATATCAGAAAGTACAAACAATCATCTTCCAAAAATCCAAGGAAAACGGCATTCAACCAAAGGATTTTTTCAGGCTATTTTACAGGATACTGATCAATGCTGAAAAAGGCCCACGATTAGGTAACTACATTGTAGATTTGGGGATAAAGAATGTTATACAAAAGATTGAAAAAAAGATAACATGAGATATTATTTATGTAGCACAAATGTATTTTGCTATTTATTTTAAAAATTTTATAGGGATACATTATTTATTTATGCTTTTAGAAAATAACATTATGATAAGTTAATCCACGAACACTAAACACTATTCGCACCGGCTTTTTTATATATTCTATTGTAACATTTTCCTCAACAGTATAAAATTGCAATAGCACAATATACGCATATATGTTGGTATATACCGGTTTTCCTTTTTTTCAAATAAACGTTTTTGAAATATTAAAATTCAATAATTTAAGGTATTGATTGTTTAAATCGAATAATGATGCCTACATTAGTACCTTTACCTATTGTTAGTTATAACTTTCATAATGAAAAATCCATAATTATTAAACCAACCAAAATGTATATACATTTCTTTATAGATAACATCCGTATTTTAAAAAATATTTATGTCATTTTTAATTATGAAATCAATAATAGAATAATTAATAGATATAATTTTCATCACAAGAAACTAAAAGTTTAATTTTTGTACACAACATCTACATATCAGTTGAATTACGAGCTTCCAGATATAGATTCAGATGAATTTAACATAAAATCGGAAAACGAAAGAATGACAATCTACAGAAAACTTTTTGCGGAAATGAGGCTGAATAGGCTTTATTATCACAGCTTCATGATGAAATTCTTTCTTGGAATAAACAACCAAGAAGAGGCAAAATCCCTTCTGCAATCCAACATTAGCTTTTTAGACAAAATGCTTGTTTGGATAGATAGGTTAAAGGAAAATGGAAACTATGAAGAATTTAAAAAGGCATGTTCAGACGAAATGGATGCAATCGAAAAAATAATTCAAACCTATAAAGGTCGTATGAATCTATAAAGTGAAACAAACAAAAAAACAAAAAACTAAATAGTCGAGTTGTAGCCTAATTTCTTTAGATAATCCAAAATTGAATACAGGATTTTTTGAGAATCAGTGTTTCTTTCAAGGGAAACCCGAATTATGTATTTTTCAAGTGGAAAGGTTAACAATTCAATCTTTTCCCTGACAGTCAAAGAATAGATAACTTTCCCCAACATAGTATCAAAGTCCGTGTGAATCTTGTTTATCAGGGCATATTCCATATAAATTTTAATTGATTCGGTTTCATTTTCCAAGGATATCTTCCCAGGCCTCATTCCGCCATATACTAGTTTACCCATCTCATCAATAAAACCTATAAATCGAACGTTATTATCCAAACTTAAAATATAGTCATACATTGACTTAAAATCTATTTTCATGTTTTCTTTTTAATATGACTATATATTTAGATTATCACAAAAAAAAAATGAATTATATTTAATAATTCCTATGTCACACAATATGAAATGCAAAGAGGGCACAGAATATTAGTCGTAAGCGGCATTTTATTTGTCACATCCGTAAGCATTTCTATAGTATGGGGCATTACTTTTAGTGGGCTGTTTATATCAAATAATCAAGGCTTATTCGCAAACCAAATCACACTAACCACTTTGCATATCTACAATACCAGTATTTATATAGATTCTATAGATAGACCACTCACTTTATCTATAGATTCCATCAATAACAATCAGTTAAAACTAAGAGAAATTGTGACTGGACCGTCGGGGGAAGTGATCTCAAACACCACATTTCAAAAAACGTATTTTTCTACAATAAAACCAAACAAAACTGGAGAGTATGAATTATCAGTCGTTCAGTTGGAGAATAAACCTCGCGATAATACCACATTGTATGTACTATTTGGGGTTTTACCGTTTCTCAAAGATAATGGTGAATTGGAATTGGGTGTATTCACAGGTTTAATTGTGGGGATATTTCTTTTTGTAGGTGGTATCTTTTTCCTAATTGCAGGATTAGTTATATTATTCAAAGACAGGAATAGGCGACAAAGCTTGAGAAAGTTTATCCCCCGATAAATGAAATAAAATTATTGAAGATGGTAACAATGGCATAAAAAAAACATCATTATTTTATGCTAAAAAAAGGCTACCACAATAGTATCTAAATCAAAAAAACAATAACAACAGAAATAGTAATAATTGAAACGTCTGTTAGTTATACTTAATGCTTTTGTGGAATTGGTTATATAGAAAAAATAAAAATTATTGGAAAGTTATGGATTATTAAAAAAATTATTGGGGTATTACAGCTGTGAATGGCAAATCAAACGATTTGTAAAATGGTGAAATTTCAAACACACCAGCATCTGACCCTAGGTTTGGTGAATCTTTGGTGTTAAAGTTTTCATTAACAGGGCTTTGAGATTGAGGTCCAAAAGATGGTTTATCTGCAATGCCGACATTTGGAGTTTCTTCCGATGTAAGTGGTTTAGCGTCGCTTTCAGTTCCACCTGACTGTAAATCCTTTTCTTCTTCTGCTGCTGGATTGCCGTTTGATGTCTCAGTTGCGCCTTCTGCTGCTGGATTGCCGTTTGATGTCTCAGTTGCGCCTTCTGCTGCTGGATTGCCGTTTGATGTCTCGGCTTCCTCTTCCACTTTGGAGGGTGTTATTATTGGTTTATCTGTTGTTTCATCATCAATTGTAGAAGCATCTGAAGTATAGTCTGCAACTGGCTTAATATTATCTAGATTCGTCAAATCGGGATTTTGATATGGTTCATTTGAGTATTTTTGAGCCCCTTTGAATACATTATCGTAGCATACAAATGCATCTTGCATTTCAAAATTTTGACCCTTGTTGACATGTTTTGTAACACAATTAAAATAGTAATTGAGGGCGCTGGCATATGAAATTAAACTTATTTCTGTAACAATTCCTACTGATAGTATCGCTACTAAAAGAAAACCCATGTTTTTTTTTAAAATAATATTTTTACTGCTCATAGACACCAACAAGATAAGATACATAATTTATAATGTATTTGGAGCTAGTATCAATAACTTAAAATAAACAAATTTCTAATCGGGATTTTAACTTAAGAGTTTTACTCTACAATTCCACGAAAAGTTGATATACTATATGCCTCAAACACTATAATCTGAACTCATTGCTTCTTCATTATTGAGGCAATCTCTTTTAAATTAATAATTTGAACATTTATTGATGTTTGGCTAAATTATTAAACATTGAAACGGTTGTTTTTTATTTGGATTTTCTACTTTTAAAAATAAGGCATCATGGTCAAATAAGCTTTAACACTATTAGAAGATCCATATTTGTTATTTTAAACATTCACTTGTCTCCAGTCTATGAAAAGGTATCCGATAATAACCATTGTTTTATTGTTATGCCATTTGGTTTTAGTATTGCATTTTTTGCATTTTTGCATGACCATATCTATAAGGTATGGTAACAAATAAGACTAGTCAATAGTTACAATTGTTAGCCATGTTATAGACATTAGATGTTGTGCATAAGATTATCAGTATTGATATTTAAATTCTAATTTTAGTACATTATGAAACAATAAAAAAAATATAGACAAAAATATAAAGTTCTAGATGTGAATAGAATCAATAAAAATACGAATGAAAACTACATTAAATTATATTTAAATGATAAAGAGAAAATAAAGATTGAAAAGATTGTTAAAGAATTATATCAAGCAAAATCAATGGATACAGAAAATATCGATGAATTTTTAAAATTTACCGTTTTTATTGTTTTATACGAGTATGACAAAAATAAAACATCATTAAATGATTTTTATAGAAAAAACAAAGAGGCTTACAAGCAAAATAAGGAGGAACAATAATAATTATAGACTTAATAATTACCAGGTGTTTAGTTTTTGGACATTAAAGGCCTTGTTCTTATTTTAAATAAAACCATCTATAACACACCAATACTAATAAATTTCTATAGAGAATTTAATAGTGATAAATAGTGTCTCCTATAGTTTTCTTCCAATCAGAACGAATGCCTGGCTTTCCCTTTAATTTTTCTATATAGTTAAAAGCAGAAATTCCCGCAGCAGCTCCATCTCCACACGCGGCAACTATTTGCTTATATGGTATATTTGTGGCGTCCCCTGCAGCAAATATTGCAGGATGAGTCGTTTTACCACCTTCAGATACCTCTATTTCGCCTTTTGAATTTATTTTGATTAAATGCTTAACAAAGCTTAAATTGATTTTTGAGCCCATCTCAATAAACAATCCGTCAACGTTAATTGTTTTTTCTAACCCCGAATTATCTTTTAAACGAATTTGCTGTAATGCATTACCACCAGAAATCGATGTAATAGACGAATTTGGTACCAATTCTACATTGTTTTTTTTCTTTATTGACTCTATCAGGTCTTTGTCTCCACCAAGCTGTCCCCCTCTATAGACAAGATAGACTTTTGAAGCCATTCGTGATAACAATATCCCCGATTCAACCAGGTATCCTCCCACACCAACAGTTGCTGTGGTTCTTCCCTGATAAAAAGGGGCATCACATTTTGTGCAATAGTGTACTCCCTTGTTTTGGAAGGTTGTCTCATTTTCTACTCCAAGGTTATTAGGGACCTTGCCAGGGGCTAAGATAACAGCTTTGGTAAGGTACTCTGAGCGCAAGGTTTTCACTTTTAACAGATTTGAACTCTTTATAGGTTCTTTTGTTTCATTCATTACGGCTACATCAATTTCTGTCCATTGTTCAGTATCTTTGGCTATAGAATCAAGATCTCTCTTTTTGGGGGAATCATTTTGTGATAATTCATCAATATATTCGACAGTATCGTAAACCATTTCTCCATGAAATGTCAAATATTGATTCTCAAGGGTTCTTGCTAAAAGTGGACCACTAGACATTATTGTACCAGGATAGTTTTCTAGTTTAGGAATAAGGTTTAGTTGGCCTCCAAGGTCCTTTGATATAAGAAGACATTTCGTCCTCTGCCTTGCAACAAATATGCCCGCTGAAAGACCAGCAGGACCGGACCCTATTATTATAACTTCATATTCTTCAATTGCCACATTATGACACCGAAATTAATGTAGTTAAATTTTCAATTCCCTCTATATTGTATATATTGCTATCAATATCGTTTTTTACCTCCTGTAAATTTTCAGATTCTAAAACAACTAAAACATCGTAAATCCCATAAACGGTTTTTACAGATTTTACCGTAGACAACTGGTTTACCTTTTCAATTACATCAGGTTGTTTCTTATAGTTTACATTCAACAATAGATAAGCTTCACTCAATTTAATATAATCCTAATAATAACATCCTTTATTAATAAATATGTGTATAATATGCAATAACAAATTAAAATTTATATTGTTTGTTGAATACTTATAATAAATACAATAATTGGTCAATGGATACAAAATAACTATATAGGTATGTTAATAATGCCGCTGCTATTGATATTTTAATTCAATACTTTCCAGGAACTTTATGCCCAAGGATAAATCTTTTTGATAGTTAATGCAGGAAACATTTGGCTCAAAGCTTATCGTTCCAGAATAAGACATATCCTTTAGAGTTGATATGATTCTCTCAAAATCTATATGACCAAAACCTGGCATTTTCCTGTTGTTATCCGCAAAATGCAGATGGGACAAGAAATCTTTTGATTTCAAAATAGTGTCCTCAAAAGAATCTTCTTCTATATTCATATGATAGGTATCCAACATAATGCCCAGATTTTCACAGTTAGTTACCACAAATAATGCGTCCTCAAGGTTTGAGCAATATGGCGTAGAGTATCGGTTTAAGGGCTCCAATAATAAATCAATTTTATATTCTTTTGAGCGGTTTGCTAAACTATTCAGAACAGAAAAACTTTTTGTAAGAACCTTCCTTTTATCATTCCGTGAAATAAGCCTGTGAGTCACATCAAAAGAATATATAGGATCTGAAAATAAACAAATGTTTATTTTATCCCCATCTAAATAACTACACATCTCAATGCATTTTATCACATAATCTTCTGAGTACTTTCTAAAGGAAACATCATTACTTAATAACCTTCGTTTCCATCCTAAAGGACTTATCTTTCCCCACATTCCGGTAACGCCTATGACTTTAAAATTAAAAGATAGTAAAACATCCCTTATTTGCTTTAAATTTGCTTCATCAGGTTCGCCAAACATTTCAAGTTGGTTAAAACCTATTGCGGATAATTTTTCCAAAGTTTTGCAGATTTCTTCAATATTTAAAAAAGAAGATAGAGTGATAGAATATGAAAAAGCCATCTAATGCGTATAGTAAATATAATCGATATAAATAGTGAATAAAATAACAATAAATCTCAAATTATTTTTTACGATTAAAGACCTATTAACTGAAGTAGTTAACAATAAAGTGCAAAGCAAACAAACAGTACTAAAATTTTAATGGCATCAGAAAAATTAAAGGGAAACCATAAACAATTCAGAGTATCACACCCCATCAATATTAAAAGTTAATCACTGTTTAATTTAGTAAAACCATTGACGGAAAGATTTTGTCTTCATATTGTCAACCAAGAGAAAAGTTGCCAAAACAAATTATTCATAGATGCCATGGTAAAGACCTTTTTACAACTTTCTCTGGCAGTAAATTACTCCATTTCCTTAAAATATCAAGGTCATTGTTTTTCTCTCGAAGTTCATCAGGTAAAATTATTGGAATCTCCTCAACTATTGGATAAAACCGAAGGCAACTGTTACAAAATAACATACCATCTTCGATTACGACATCGTTATCCATATCAACAGTATTACAGGGTTTAACGGTAGAGCCTTGTGCTCTGTTGTTATTTGATTTTAAACCAGATTCGGATCTTCTTTTTTTTTCTTCACTTTGAGCAATATTCCCCATAGGCCTTGTTTTAAACTCAAATAGCTCCAGTTCGGACTCTTTATCAAATGGACAGACAAGAACATCCAGCATGCGTCGAATCATATAGTTTCAATTATAATGTATTATAGACTAATACTTATCTTACACTATAATAGTAAAAAATAAGTTTATGGTATTGAGACTTTCAGTGAGAAATCATATATGCAAGCAACAACCAAAACAACATCAACAATAATAATATAATAAATGAGAATTATAAGTTCAACAATGCGCACTATTTCTGTAACTAAAGCATTTCTATCAATACCATAAAGAAATCAAAATGATATTTGTTTGTTCGTAATTTAAAATATTTTGTTTACAATAACATGAACAGCATAGTTAAGCAAACAACCACAACCACAACCACAACAACAATATCCAACTAGATAAAGCATTGTCAAAGAATAATGGTTATTTATTAGGGATCATTTCAAAATTTCCTATTAAATCCAAAATCAAACAATAATCTTTTCTTTAGTAATGCAAATATTTGATAACAACAGGTTTAACAAAGTGACAGAGCAACAATATTCATAATGTAATGTATACACAACAACTAAAAATTTAAATGCATTATATCCAACTAATGTTAAGACAATGAGCCCAACTACAACAAATTGATAAAATTTAAGAGAAGTTTTTATTTATGATTTCAAACAAATCCATACAGCTTAATATATTGTTATTTTGGAATATGTTGTCTTGATTATCCTTCTCAATTTTCTTATTTGAAACATATGCTGACAAGCCCTCACCAGTTATTAAATCGAAAGGTCTGCCGTGGGAGCCCTTAACCAACCGAGTATCAAAAGATATGCTTTTTTTCTGCATGTCGATAAACAGCTCCAAAGGATCATATCCAGGCTTTCTGTGGATGTCAACAGTTTTTGTAAAGGTTGGGGCTTTATCATCATCGTTCCACCAATAATAGCTAAACCATTTGTCCCTGTTTGATATTGCGATGAGATCCCCACTTCTGTAACTATCTATCTTTAGGTCCTGCTTTTCCTTATCATCGCAAACTCGCTCTATACCCTGTGCATCTTCCAGTATTTTCTTTACATAATTCTTATTCTCTGGCTTATTCAAATATATGTTTGCTACCTGGTGGTCAGCCATTGCAAATGCTTGACTGTATTCAAAGTCAATGTACTCTTTGTTGTTGATTGTTCTTGTTGCAAGCAGCCCATTATCCCTTAGTATCCTGTTAATGGATATTCCGTCATTTACGTCATTGAACCCATACTCAGAAAAAATGATAAACTGGGTATCATCAATTATCCCAATTTGCTCAGTTTTTTTAACAATGGAATCAACAATCCCGTCTATTTTCTTTAGGTCATCCTTTACTTTGGGGCTATTCTTGCCGAATTTTTGAGAAGAATAGTCAAGCTGGGGAAAATAGGCGAATAATAGGTTAGGCGTGTTTTTTTCAATGGTAAACTCAACCGATTTTGATATCCACTCAGTTGATTTGAATGATGCAAACGGACCCCAGTAACTTTTTAGGTCAAATTCACCAATTTTCGATGCCACCTCCTCATAGTAGTTAGGTGGCCTGGAATAACACCACATATCCATGCCCCCATTCTCTAGGTGTATGGGCCTTGGTGTAATTACATAATCAGAATTTGCAAACATTGTGTTTTGCCAAAACAATACCGCAGTTTTTATATTTAGGTTCTTTTTCTTTAATAAATCCCATATTCTATCAGTTTGGACCAACTTGCTTGATTGCTCCCAAAACATAACCTGATAGTTATATCTATCATACAGTCCGTTTGATATTATGCCATGCTCATTTGGGTGTTTTCCTGATAACACGCTTGCTTGAACAGTGGATGTGACAGAAGGAAAAACAGGCTTTAGGTATCCGTATTCACCACCGTTATTGTTTGCAATATTTGCAATCGATGGGATTAATCCTGAGGTGATATGGGAAACCTCTAGTCCGACAATATCCAAAACAATAACATATTTTGACCTGTTATAACCATTGGTTTTGTTATTCAAACATTCAATTTTGTATTTTTACTGCTTATTAACTAATAGGTTATCATAGAATCTTTTGGACTACTCATTTAAAGAATCCTAGAAATACATTATTGCAATTTGCAAAATCCAGAATGCTGTTTGATGGATGGTTACACAATACCATAAAGGTTATAATGTTATTTCTTAATCCTTTAATCGCACTTTTCCTTTCTTTTTGTGTTTTTTTTCTTTTTTATCCTTTCGTTTGAAAACAGGAGAAGGGCGTATCAAATGAACATGTAAAGGCAAATACAGAAAATAAGTAACATTGATTTTGCCTTTTACACATCCGGCAAAATTATCCAAGATTTTTTTGGAGTAAAAAAAACATACTATTTGCAGTATTGATAGCATTTCTTGCACCTTTGAAATAGGCAAGGAGATCCTGTTTTTGTCTCTCTAACACATCGATTTCTTTGCTCAGTTTGTCTAATTTTTCTGATTTTGCTTTAATGGCCAACTTGATACCGCCATATTTTTTTAGTTCATCTGTTAGTGGTGTCATGCAGTATGGCCTATTGGTTTTGTTGTTGTTGTTGTTGTTGTTGTCTGTATCTTTGATGCTTTCTCTATCTGTTTCCCGGTCCATACCAAAATTAAAGGTATTTTCTTTGCAGCTTTGGACTAGATTGTGAATGCCTATAATGTCCTCCACACCCATTCCGTTCTGAAGGAGCCTTGATAATGCTGGTCCTATGAGTGGATGTAACTGCAAAATAAATTGCTTATTGGCAATCTCATCATCTAAATTATAAATTTTGGTTTTGCATTCATTAACTTTGTTTTCTAGACCCAATTTATCGTCATAGTGCTTCTCTACCTCCTTAAGAAAGTGGGATACAGCAAGGTCACCTGGAATGTTGTTTGCCTCCGCAATTTCAACAACAGTAAACTTTAGTTGCTTTAGCTCATGTAACCCAAATCCCATAAGTTTTAATTCACTGACAACAGCCAGAATTTGCCTATTCTTGCTGTTTTGAGTCCCAAGATCAAAATTTTCATCTCTCAAGGTGTCCCGCCTTATCAGATAATGGTTGATATCATCAAGTAGGCTTTTTGTTCGTCTTCAAGCGAGTTTTTATTTGATAGCTGATTTAACAATAGGTTAGGATCATACCCAAAAGACTCTAAATCATTTTTTACTTTTGCAAACTCTTTTACTTTTTCTATGACATCGATTCCACGTTTTAGCGATAACTCTTTTCTTAGTGAATCCAGCCAGCGCACATGGGTTATTGTGATATTGCTGTCCTCTAAAATCCCATCAAGTCTATTTTTAGCTATTATTGCCTCACATCTATAATGGATTATTGCGTCCTGACAAACCAATGTTTGTTGATCGATTTGCTCATTATGTTGCCTTTTTTGATTTATGTATTCTGAGATTTTGGAGATATAGGCAGGTTTTTTATCTGTTATATGGGAATTGGAGGTCATTTCAGAACCCTGATTGTTAATCATATCTATATCATTAGCAGAAGAAGTTAAAGATGGGTTTGAATTTGAGAATTCAATCAAATCACCTATGCATTCAATAAGGTGTTTTGGTGAAATTCCCAGATCCTTGCATCCCCTAAAGGTCTCTACGACAAATGAATGAAAGTTATCCAGATCCTCCTCAACATTGCAGTTAGTCCCATCTTCAACCATGAGATTTTTTAGTAGCTGATGAATCCTAAATGCCTTAACAAACTGGGGAACAGTCATCCCTGATTTTTTGACCCAAACCGAAAATTCTCTTAATTCTTTAGCTTCAGGGTGACCTATATTCTGATCCCACTCTTTTAATATTTTTGATACAGAGCCTGAAGATATGCCGAGTTCTTCTGCTAATTGGTTTCTTGTATTTCCATTTAACCATCCTTGAATCACTTGATCAATTGTAGTTTTAATTATTTTCAAATTTACAAAAAGTATGGTTGTACAAACACCCTTATAAAGAAAATAATTTGGTCATTCTGGTCATTTTCCCGTCATTCTGGTCAAAAAATTGGTCAAAAATAAATTTTAAGGCCATTATGTGCTTATAGAGGCACCATCAATAGTCAAATAGAAACTTGATTATTTTTATTCCATTTTTAATGTACAGATCTAGTGAATAAATAAAACCGTAACTATGTTAGCCTTCAAATCAATGCAATGTACAGGGCTTCCTAAACCACATGACTTTAGCATGAAGGATGTAATTGTCATTTTCTTTTAGTTTCCTTTAATATAGTTGTATATACATGGCAAAAGATATCCAATTATAAAATTTTGACAGTTTGTTTTAATCAATTTTTTGGATTTTCAGAATCTTTTCGCATTTAGGGCAGCTTAGGCCTATAAATTTAAACAACAAATCACCATCTTCAAATTCCTCTGTTTTTAATTGACCTAAATCAATAACTTCACTGCAGTAAGGACATTTTGCCATGTCTATGAAGTTAAACTAATTGAACATATTTAAAATTAGTGTTGATTGTATTATATTGTAACTTCTTTTTACAGAATATTGAATGTGATTGGCATAACTGAATGAATTGAATAAATCCAAGTGCAACAAAGACATCCTATTTCTTATCGATTAGATGCAAAAGCAACATCCATTGTCGTCTTTATTTGTGAAACATATTAGAAAATTATATCCCTGTATGGATAAATCTTATTTTAAAGATATTTGTGCTACTATCATTCTTCTTTGAAAAATTAACGATTATATGTAAATAATTTTGTTGTTATTGCCGTATGCAAGTAATTTTAAATGCAAAACTATAACCTATCATAATCGTCTTCTATCCTTACTATATCATTTTCATTAAATTCCCCTAATGAGATTTCCATGATAACGCATGATTTATCTTCTGTGGTAACTCTGTGCTTTAGGTTTTTTGGAACTTGAATTGTGTCGCCTTTGGATGCGGAGAATACCCGATCCTCCAACTCAACCTGCGCAAACCCTTCCAAGACCTTCCAAAATTCATCCCTTTTTTTGTGCACCTGCAGGCTTGTTTTTGAGTATGGGTTTACATAAAGGATTTTGACAGTGCATTTTTCATTTTCAATGAACCGTTCAAACTTTCCCCAGGGTCTGTCTTCTTTGTATAAATTTATAAATTTTTTTTCCATTTGTATTGCTCGGATCCTAAATTCAAAACAGCATAAGAAGTAAGTACATTTATTGTTGAGTTATTAAGTAAAACATTCATATAAATTTTCACTTTCCTTCACTACATCCAAGAGAATACCGAATAAACGGGTTTAAGCAACAAAGGTAATCTGTCAACATTCAATAGATTGTTTTTATTATCAAAAATTAACGCTGCAAGTTCTACTGAATCGATTGTCCAATTTAGGATTTGTACACAACTCATTGTAAAACCAATAATATATACCTATATTAATATAAATACAAGTACCATTTTTTTCATACTAACATCACATATATATTTATAATACATTAATATCGGCTCTGTTCATTTAAGGGTTCAG
>JADDOW010000043.1:54262-100255 GCA_016782225.1 Nitrososphaeraceae archaeon | reverse complement strand
CTATAAATGATTTGAGTTATGGTTATAGGCAAGTTTGTTTCACATACAGACCCAAAATTTGGCTGAGATAAAAAAGTCTTTATGTTGCTATTGCAGGCTCAAATGCATTCAAGGTTTATTGAGATCAAGGTTCTTGTGAAATAATGGTTAAGTCAAATACAGTGAACCGACATATTTTGTTAATTTTTTAGATTCGATATCTTTGATTACCTTTACCTCTCCTTGTCTAACGTGATTTTAATGCGGTTATCAAATACAATCACACCCAACTTCTGTTCTACTATTGTACAAATATCCTTAATTATGTTATTTGGTTACTATTGCCAATGACTTATTGTGCTTATGCGAAAACCACATTTTTTCTGTTTGTGTCAATTATGTTGCTATACGCCATACCCAATTTCCTGGACAGAAACTCATACTCGCATGGTGTTGTTGCGATGAGTCCATTCATCAAAGTGTCATCATCTGTATCTGCAGTTATCTCACCACTTTCCATATCCACTAACATGAACAACGATTCATTGCATGAAAAACATTTTAAAATGAATGATTCAGATGTGTCGGGAATGCATGAAAGGGGCAATATTGCCATGGGTTTTGACCAGAACAAAATCTCTCATCAATTTATTTCAACACCTGATGGCGGAATAATCAGGATATCCGCTTTGGACAGCAGTGACAATAAAACTATCACTCAAATAAAAAGCCATGCGATGGACATTCAGAAGGAATTCTCAGAGGGCAACTTTACCAAGCCGTTCTTTATACATGCAGAAAACGTTCCTGGAACGGATGTCATGAATCTGAAAAGAGAGCTGATAGAATACCGTATTGATGATATGAAGAATGGCGCCAACTTAATACTGTTTTCAAACGACAAAGAACTGACCAGGGCAATAAATCAGTTTATGAAGTTCCAGGCGGGAGAGCACAAAGGACACTGATTCATACGACTATGCCACCGTTTAAAGTCACAATCAACCGTCTCAACATTATTTGTAAAATATTGTATTTATGCTAGTTTAACTTTATTTTTGCTTTGAGGTATAATATACCAGATAAAGCGTTACTGGCTCTTCATGTTCTTCCTTTATCCATAGTGCCTTAAAGTTTTCTTCAGAAACTAAATCGTCTATTTCTTTTTCTGAGAAAAACCTTATTTCAAATCCATTTATGTTATAAACTCCATCTTCTATTTTAACTCCTTTGCCATAGAATTTGTCATGGTTGTTTCTAACTGAAACGAGGTTTAGTCCGTTTGGCTTTAGCGCCATTCTTATTTCTGATAATAGGTTATAAATCTCGGCTTTTGAAAACCTCATGTTAAGAACCATGCTTGCATATGCTGCATCAGAATAAGAATCTGGAAATGGTAATGGATGTCTAACATCAAAAACTCGATATTTTATTTTTAATCCTTTTGAAAGGGCTTTTTTATTTAACAGTTCAATTCCAGCAAGAGAACAGTCCAACGCTGATTTGTATACCCCATCCCAAACCTCACTCATTGATGGTTCCTATACTTCATTTCACCCTTTTGCTTTTTATATTTAAAATAAGATAATGAATAATGAGTATAGCATTCTATTTATGCCATATTGCCAAACATTGAAAATTAAAACTTGGATAAATAATCATTTATTTTGATGACCATTTTCTCATCCACTGCAACAAATCAATTATGGATTCTGTTAACTCTTGTCCCTTGGCTGTCAGTTGGTACTCCACTCTCGGGGGAATCTCGTTAAAGGCTTGCCTGTGCAAAATTCCGTTTCTTTCCAATTCTTTTAGCCTTTTCGCAAGGGTTTTGCTGCTAAAGCCTTTCATTGTTTTTTTGAACTTTAAGTATCTTACTGAATCAGTAGAACAACACAATGGCAGAAGAATTTCAAGTGTTCCCCTTTGTGTAATTAACTTTCTTAATGAGGATGTTTCTTTCATCAAGACATCTACATCGTATCCCTGGAAATTGCAGAACTCACTATCAGTTTGAACTATTGGTAACCTACCTGCCATATTCTTGGCCATATCAATTCCTTCAACGGCTTTAGAACCCTTTTGTTTACCTAATTTCACTTACTTTACCATATTCCTCTTACCATTTTAAATAGTTTCTATTGTAAACTCATGTATGACCAATAATGACAAAAACATTAAAGAAAAAATCAAAGAAAGATATGGCAATATCGCTGTGTTTGGCAATTCGGATTCATGCTGCACGCCTTCTTCAGAATGCTGTAGTAGCGAAGAAAATCCTGCTGAGTCGACAATACAGTCCATAGAGGCAATTGGATATAATCCAACGGAATTGGCATCCATCCCTAAATCATCCATTTTAGGTGTGGGATGCGGCAACCCGACAAAGTTTGCCCACATAAAAGAAGATGATGTGGTTGTTGATTTAGGCTCTGGTGCCGGCATTGACGTGTTCCTGGCTGCCAATATTGTGAAAGATAGCGGAAAGGTCATTGGAGTTGATATGACCGAAAAGATGCTTGAGAAAGCAAGAGATAACGCTGAAAAAGACAATTACAAAAACGTAGAGTTTAGGCATGGGGACATTGAAAAAAGGATACCTGTTGAGGACAATTCTGCGGATGTGGTTATAAGCAACTGTGTCATCAACCTCACATCCAATAAGGTGAAAACCTTCAAAGAGATTTACCGAATCCTAAAGCCAAATGGGATTGGAAAGATAGTGATATCCGATTTGGTTACATCTAAAGAAATGGACGAGCATTCAGTAAATGCAGATGATTGGTGTAGCTGCATTGATGGCTCACTAACAAAGGAAAATTATCTCAACTGCATAAGGGAAGCGGGATTTACCAATATTGGGGTGTTGGATGAAAAACCATACATGGAGATTGAAGATAATTATGATGGCAGTAGAAAAATCTCGAGTTTAGTGGTAAAGGCAATCAAGTAATAACAAATCAATTTCAGTCAAAATGAACCTTTCTTTCAATGGCGAACCTAAAGGTAAAATAAAAAAGTATGTTCTGTTTGTGTGTGTTGAGAATGCTGGGCGTAGCCAAATGGCAGAGGGATTATTTAGGAAATACGCACCTAAAGACTATGAGCCTACAAGTGCGGGAACCGTTCCCAAATCTCAAATAAATCCTCTTGCTGCAGAAGTAATGAGGGAGGTTGGCATAGACATTAGCAATCAAAAACCAAAGGAGCTTAGCGAAGAAATGATAAGAAATGCCGACAAAATCATCAATATGGGATGCATGGATAAGAATTTCTGCCCCACATTGTTTGTTCCCAAAGTCTTGGATTGGGGAATAGAGGACCCAAAAGGAAAACCAATAGAAAAGGTAAGGGAGATAAGAGACGAGATTGAGAGAAAAATAAAAGAAATGGTTGAAGAGATTGGTAAAGAAAAATGAACAAGTAAATCAAGGCTCATTCCCCCTGTCATCAGATACGAATATTTAAAACAAAAAGAGCAAAAGCATGATTAAGAGAACAAGTCTTGCTACGGTAATAAGGAATAACTTATCCCCTAATCAAAAGAAATTCATTGCCGAGGTTATTGGTACTTTTATTGTGGTAGTGTTGGCCACAGGTTCTGTGGTCACAGACTCCAAACTAAATGGGGCATTGGGCATTCCCTTCATTGCATTCGCTCCCTCTGTAGGTGTTGCAATTGGTGTTTACATGTTTGGTAAAGTCTCTATGGCGCACTTTAACCCTGCAGTAACATTGGGCTTTCTGGTTACAAAACACATCACAAAAAGACTTGCCGTTCTTTACATAACAGCCGAGGTAATGGGTGCCTTACTTGGGAGCATTTTTGTAAAGTACATGATAGGAAATGAGGCTTTTCTAGGAGCCAATTCTCCAAACTATGCTTACCCTCTACCTTTGGTATTTGGTGTAGAGATATTGGCTTCTGCTCTGCTTATGGCCGTTATTTTGGTTGTGGTGCAAAAAAAAGGACTAAGGGGGTTTGGAGGAATCGCTATTGGCGGGATTGTTGGCTTGGATATACTCTTTTTGGCATTCATATCTGGAGCGTCAATGAATCCCGCACGTTCATTAGCCCCTGCTTTGCTATCTGGTGAGTTAGCAAACCTATGGCTCTATTGGACAGCCACATTTATTGGAACTGTTATCATTGCATTCCTATTTAGGAAAAAATTTTACTAAACAAATTCCACAACTTTATACTCAAACATATGATTGTAGTTGTGATAATGATGCCCTCTGAATCTTTTTATAGAATTGTTTGGGGTTTGTTTAATATCTACATTTAGACGATGATTTGTCATTTGTGACATTGTCTAATTTTGAAGGATCATGGTATTTCAATATTGTTATCTCCATTAAAATAGAATGACCATATTAACCATCACAGCAGTCTACACCTTAAAATACATTAGTTATTAATTATTATGGTATGTAATACATTTTTTTTCATAAAAACATCTACAATTTACAAATATGTCATCATTAATTACAAATAAATAATAAATATAATTTGTAAAATACACGTGTAATTAAATTATCATGGCCTGTTTATTTTGATTTAGTTCCTCTATTCCTTATACGGGAAATTAAAACATTTATGCCATAATATATAGCGCATGAGGGACAAGCCAATTTTATCCATGAAAAGTCTTTATCAGTGGTATCTTTTTCTTTATACATTATATTTTGGTAATTTGAATCATTTAAATTAATTACCTTTGAAGGTCAAATTTATATTTTAACCATTAAATCCATTAACAGTTATTTTCAAATAACAGTTTTTGTGTAGTAAATGATTGAGAGCAACAGACAGGTATCAGTTATTCTTAAATACTGCCAATATGTCCCTGTCCATACGGTATGAATTAATTTTCCATTTTTTTAACTCTGTTTGTTCATTGATCTTTATGCCATAATGAGTTTTTTTAAATGTATTTGATTAATCAAACAATATACAAAACCCTTAAATGAAAAAATAATATGTTTGTTATCCTGTCCTAAAATTACCAGCAGCTCTGGCAACCACTTCCGAAAGGGCCGGGTGTATGTGTATTGTATTGGTAATACCATCAGTTGTGCCATCGCCTGTTCTCATAGCAACTAATACCTCATGGATTAAAACAGAAGCATCAGTTCCCATAATGTGGCAACCTAAAAATTTTCCTACTTTTTGAGTCAACAAGGAATTTTACAAATCCGTCTCTATCCTCAATTGCTTCACCCATTCCGGTATGAATATACGGATATGTGGACTTTACATAATCTATGCCTTTCTTTACCAATTCTTGTTCTGTAAATCCAACTCCTGCTATTTGAGGAGAGGTAAATATAGCATGAGGCATGGCAGCATAATCTACAGGTATTTTTCCATCATTGTGTAACATATTGGTATAAGCATACTGGGCCTCAAGATTTGCATTATGTTTGAACATGTATCTTCCTATTATATCGCCTAACGCAAAAACTCCTTTCACATTGGTCTCAAGATAATTGTCCACCACTATGAAACCTTTCTCATCTACATTTACTCCAGTTTTTTCTAAATCTAGTGAAGCAGTAGAAGGAATCCTTCCTACCGAGACAAGTACTTGATCAGAATCGATCTCCAATATTTTTCCTGATTTGTCTTTTGCCTCCACCCTAAAGGTCGTTTCTGAATCGTTATTATTCGTGTCATTATTCTTTGATATGGACTCTGCAGTATATCCTAAATGTACGTTATATTTTTTTGAGAAAATTTCAGTGAACCTCTTGGAAATCTCTTTATCTTCGTTTGGTATTAGCACATCATTACGCTGTATAACGTGTATTTCTGTTCCAAGACTGCCAAAAAAGTGTGCCAGTTCACATGCAATGTATCCTCCCCCAATAAAGGTAAGCACACGAGGTTGTTTTCTAAGGCGTAATGCTTCATCACTAGTAATATAATCCACCTCTGAAAGTCCTTTTAATTTTGGAGTACGTGGCTTACTACCAGCAGCAACCAGTATTTTTTCTGCGGTTATTACCTGTTCCTCCTCATCTTTGTTTGTTCTAATTGCAACTCTTTTATTTCCTATAAATTTACAGTCCCCTGCAAATAGCTTTGGGTTTTCTGATTGTTTTAATCCATCTTTTATGCTATCTGAATCTGTATCTGTGATTCCATTTACTCTTCTCATTATTTTATCAAAATCAACCGAAAATCCACTAACGTTAATGCCAAATACAGATGCATTTTTTATAGTTTCTGCTATGTCTGCACTATGTATAAGCAACTTTGTAGGTATGCATCCCCTGTTAAGACAGGTTCCTCCCATCCTGTCCTTTTCTATTATAGCTACTCTAAGACCATGTTCTGCAGCCGCACTGGCAACATCTAAACCTGAGCCAGCACCAATAACTATAAGGTCAAAACTAGTTGCCATATCATTCATCCTCCTTATGGTCGTCCAAGATAATTAAGAATTCTCTTTAACCATTATGAAAAGAATTTAACGGTTAAAAGAATTCCAGGGTTGTTTTCCTGACATCAATAAATTCACAAACAATCCTTCGCGATCCTTCAGATATTGACTCATTTTTATTTGGTGGTTGGCCTTGTTTTTATTATTAGCGCAGAAGTAACAGCTCCTAATACCACACCATATGCCAAATGCTCTACTATTCCCATTCCAAACATCAATGGCATGTTTTGCTGTAGCATACCCATTATTTGGGGCTCACTCATGGCAGGATTCATCTGATTTACCATACCTACCAATACCGGTGGCATCATAATCATGGAAACTGGTATAAAGATTACTACAAATGCGATCATCCCGGCTATAATGCCTTCTGCAATACCTTTTGCAAACCCTGTAATCCTTAGCTTTTTAATGGATGTTACAGCTCCAAATACTATGCCTATAAGAACACTTGTAAGCATGTGCATCCCAAATCCTGCCATCATTGCGTTGTCTTTATTAGCTCCAAAGGCAAGACCCATGGCTGTAGGCATTGTATCCGCAGGCATTCCTGCCATCATGGCAGTTATCATAAGGAATGGGGCCATTACCAACCCCGCAACAAATCCGCCTATAGCCCCAAAAGCTATACTTTTTCCAACAGGATACTCCAAGGAATTTGGAATGTTTTCTTCTTTTCTTATTTCTTTCACAAGCTTTTTTATCAGGATGAAATTTAACAATTGCCTTCAACTGTTCAATTTAAACTAAAAGCCTTCAATCAATTACAATATGTGGTTTAACATAAGGAATTGGTCAAGTAATAAAACGCAAACTCAAACAAATAGAAAGACAGAATGAAAAGGTAAAAAACTTTTTTATTTTAGGAAAATGTTACCTAAATACCTAAATACATAACAAATGCATGGGTCTCCATATAACGCCCCTATAGAAGAAATAAAAGGGTTAAATGAATACTTGAAGGCTTGTATATAAAGATTATATCTTATAAAATTCCAAAATGTTAAATGAAAGGAGAATATTCGATAACGAAGTATTTCGATAATTCCAGTAGCCATACAACAAATTCTAAAACCAAAGTAAAAATCAAACTATCCGATGATCTATTATTCTCACCAATAATATCCAGGCATACGCAGATTTATGAGAATTTTATTCAAAGTTGTTCTGAGATGAGATTGCAAAAAGGAGATTAGCAAAGACATGCCATTTAATTCAAACAATACCGGAGGAAAAAGAAGAGAACAAAAACAACAACAAAAAAAGGGTCAAGAGACAATAAAGATAGACTTCTCCTTAAGAAGGGAAGTTCTCTTTGTAGTATCCGGTGCAATACTTGGTGCCATAGCAATTATGATCTCCAAAACAATAACAGATATTGAAATGGGTCTTCCTTACTATTTTACATGGATGGTGTTTAGTCATGTTATCGGTGTTCATTCTGATTATGGAGGGGAATATGCAGCAACAATATTGGCAGGAACGGCCATACATTTAGTTACTGCAATATCAATAGGAATAGTAACCGGTATTTTTCTCTATAAGACAGGTATTTTGAATATAAGCAAGCCATCAAATGGCTTGTTGTATGGCCTTTTTACAGGCACTGTTGTATTTTTTATCTTTTATATACCCGTGCAGCATTTTGTTTTGGCACCCGAGACAATAGAAACTTTGGCAGAATTAGGCCCGTCTATACCAGAAGATCAAATCGCAGAGCAGATAAAGAGCAATCAACTGAGCATCTTGGCAGGCTCTGCTATTATACACATAATATTTGGAATAACATTGGGGATAACCTCATCCCTTCTATCAATCAAATTAGGAACAAGATACAGATGTCCAGAATGTGACATATCTTTTCCAAGAATTGATATATATCAAAAGCATAGGGAAACTATTCATGGGCTAAAGCCAATTGACAAAAAGCGTATATTGATACTAGGAGGGGGATTTGGGGGAATAGAAGTTTTAAAAAAACTGCAAAAAGAATTTCAAAATGACATAGGTATAGATATGACCATTGTCAATAAAGACAACTACTTTTTATTTACGCCGATGCTACACGAGGTATCTACAGGTGCAATAGAAACAAGGCATATAACAACATCAATTAGAGCATTTTGCAAAAGGGCAAAATTTTATGAAGCTACTGTTGATGCAATAGATCTGAAGGATAAGACCGTAAATATAGCATATCGGATTGGCAAAAGCAACAGACTCAACAATACAAATGCGTCTAAAAAATTACCATTGATGCAATCACATTCACCAGAGTCTTCTACAGACCAACCATCATCACAAAACTCATACACTAGCAATATCGATAATAATATGGATAAACAACATCTCACCCTAAAATACGATTATCTTGTTATAGCATTGGGAGGCGAAACTAAATATTTTGGAATCAACAGCATGAAAAGATATGCTTTCTCTATGAAGACACTAAGCGATGCAATTATTTTGAGAAACCATGTTATCAGTATGCTAGAAGAAGCAGAAATAATAAAGATGAATGATCAAAACAAAGATGAAAATGATGGATACCTAAAAAGAGAATTAATGACGTTTGTGGTAGTTGGAGGTGGATTTGGAGGAGTTGAAACAGTGGGAGCGCTAAACGATTTTGTACGAGATTCTGTAAAGACATATTATCATAATATAGATAATGATAGGGATATTCGTGTAATATTGGTGAGTGCTACAAGACACCTTTTACCGGAGATGACCCAGGAATTAGGGGATTTTGCTTTAAAAAAGCTTGAAGAAAAAGGTGTGGAAGTAGTCCTTGATGCACACGCTACAGAAGCTTCAGAAAATACAGTAAAATTGGATAACGGGGAGGTGATCCGAACACAAACAATAGTGTGGTCTGCGGGTGTCTCGCCTGATCCGTTAATTTCAAGATTGCCTTGTGAACATGATAAAAGTGGGCGAATAAAAGATAACCATTACCTTCAGCTTGTAGGGTATCCCAATGTTTTTGCAATAGGAGATTGTGCTCACATAATAGATACAGACACGGGAAAACCCTATCCCCCTACTGCGCAGCATGCACTCAGAGAAGCAAAGGTGGTGGCAGAAAATATCGTTTCTATACTCAAAAAGGTTAAAGATAACAGTAACGAGCATAATGATGGCAGTTTTGTCATACGTGGGAAAGGTAAAGATACAGCGTACCATAACTTAAAATCATTTCATTACAAGACAAAAGGCAATATGGCCACAGTAGGCAATAGGAACGGTGTTGCAATAATACTTGGATTTAAAATACACGGTTTTTGGGCATGGTGGCTTTGGCGGACCTTCTATTTGCTGAATCTACCTACATTGGAGAAAAAAATGAGGGTGTTGATTGATTGGACATTAGATATGTTCTTTAAACACGACGTAACACGGCTTAAAGCATTTTCAGATACAACATGATCCATTTGAATATGATCTCTATAGTCGTACACAAGTTACTTCTTTTACTGCGAATTTAGCATATGATTGCATATACAAATATGATATCATTACCATAATTCAATTACAGAAATTTATATCACCTCTTTGTTATAAAGCCAGTCTTAAATTCAACCATAATAAGATATATCCTATGGACAGTTACATACAATGAGAAATACAACGTTTACAAAGCTGTTGTATAATGATGATAATATTGATATTGATGCTATAAAATGTGAATGAAACAACATGCTTTAACTAATCCTACTGTATATACTTCCCAAAGATGAAAAGCAGATGGTAACAGTGATTGACAATTAGAAAATGATTACAAAAAGGTGTTTGATAAGAAAAAAATAGGGTGTTGATTGTTTCATTTAATTAAAAAAATATTACTGTTGTCTTTTATTGCAGTATTGAGACCTTCTTTTATTTGTTATGTTCCCTTTTTCCATGCTCCTCCATTTCTTGTTGGGAATTAAAAGAAGTTCCACATGCTTCACATCTGAATTGGCCACTGTTTGATGACATTAAACCTTTTCAGGTATTATTATGTATATCAGTTGTCTTTATCGGTTAAATTTTTGGTATAATCGTTAAAATGGTACTTTGATTATTAACATAAATTAAATTTAATGTCGTGTCTTGGTTAAGATTATAAAAACAAAAACTCAAACATTGTAACTTATTGGCTTCAAAGTAAATTTGGGTGATTGCTTAAAGGCTCCATAAGCATCATAGAGTGTGACTTTATTTCTTGGTACCGAATCCTGACTTTTCCCATTTATTTAGCAAATATGGGAACGCTCGATGGATCTGTTGTGCCCAATCTGCTGTGACAGGTATCATTATTCACTAGGTGACGTATTTGAAATTGGTTATCGGTCCTGCGTTTTCTTTTCTAGATGTGAACCTAAGTCATAATATCCCAGGGTTTAACACCAATCATCAAAGCATACTCAAGCCATTTCCAATAGCAATCAACATCTGTAAAACCAATCTCTCTTAGCCATTCTAATTGAACTTCAGTATTCAGAAGTTTATTGGATTTATCCTCCTTCTTGACCGCGGTTTTTGCTAAAAATTGTTGATGTAACCTTTGGGTGGATGAGGCAACGTGATCATAATTACAAAATATCCCCCCGGGTTTCAACATATCAAATATCTCTCTATAGAGCGCCCGTTTTCTCTCATGGGTTAAATGATGTATTGCAAATCCAGATACTACCGCATCAAACTGTCCTAAATCCTTTGGAAGTGGATATGAAAGGTCATGTGCCATAATCTTAACTGAATGATCGTTTTTGAAATAATCTCTGGCCATGTTAAGCATTGTCGGGGAAACATCCAATCCTACGGCTTCCTGTAATGATGAAAGGTTTGTCCTTAGTAGTTTAATTAGCCTGCCATCACCTGTTCCAAGGTCGAGTAATCTTTTTGCAGTTTTAGGAATATGATCAAGCAAAACCAGTTCTCCATCCTTTTTGTATGGGATTTGATCGGCTATTTCCAAATAATCTAAAGCATATCCCGCTTCTGACCATTCTTTTGAGGAATCAGAATATTCGTTTTTTTCCTCTTCCTTGTCAATCATATATTTGGTTATCTGATAGTTAATATTATTGTTAAAACATGCAACAAAACATGATCCAGATTTGCAATCTTAGGTTTTTATTTATTATTAATAGAAAACATTGAACACAATAATCTATTTGGCATCTACTACAACTTGCACTTTTTTAAATATCCTATGTAACCAAATACTAATGATTAAGTCGCATTTAGATTCAGTTGGTATAATATGGAATTAAACAATATTGTTATCTATTACATATCTTAACTATGTATTTGTTATACTGATTGAGCATCAACAACTAATAATTATTACTATGAGTAACACTGAAGATGGTGTTGTTACGTCAATTGGAAAAATACATAGTTATTAAAACGATAATTATGTAATATTAAAAATAACTTTCAATGCCAATGGCACTATTGGATGGTTTTGGGGGCAACAAGTATCTGGTAGTGTCTAAACATAATAATGAAGTATTATAAATTGAGGCATGTTTAGGAATACTGCATTTGGTTACACAATATATAAAAATTATTTTCGATTAATGTGATAAAAATGGTGTTACCTTCGGTGGTTCCAAGCCTTAGACTATACGATACCAATATGGGGTAAATATTTTTTGTTTTTGGCGGTGTTTTATTTCTAAATATTTGTAATTTGATGATTAATCGCCTGACACCTAATCTCTTGGGGCATGGAGGCTTTGGAGGTAAATTGATCAGTTTATGACAGGTTGTATGTTTTATCATAAAATTTGGTTCTGTCTACTCTATAGGTGTTATTTTTTGGGTGCATAGGAATTGGTGTATAAACAACAACAAACATCTAACGTGCAGTCAGGGCATTTTCCCTTTTTACAGTCTTGAGGATTACAGCCACAATCTGCACATTTTATTATCATAAAAAAGGCCAAAGAAGAGAGGAATATAAATTTAAAAGTGTTGTAGTATCAAAAACCATCAAATAAAATAAAGGCACCTCCGCGCTCTCTCCCTCTGCTTCCAAGACTTCAGATATTACGTTATAATGGCATGATGTTTCTTTTTTGGTGGCATGGAGGCTATGGGGAAATTATGTATGCTCAAAGGTAGATAAATCACACATATAAAAGATATAAAGAAATTCTCATTCATGGCTTAGCTAAATTATATGCCATATCCCAGAAGCGGTACTCATAATTACACGCAAAAGCAAAATGATTTTTCATTCTCTCCTTAGATTCTTCATCCTGATTCTCATTTTCACCCAATGTGTTTAGAACATGTTTTAACTCCTCTACTTGCTTTTGCGATTCATTTGAGCAATAGAATTCTACCCAATTCCTGTAAACCTCATTGTCGATATGGTGTTTTGACAATAGTTGCGCTATCTCAAGGTATGTCCATGGGCATGGAGCCATGGCTGATACGATTTCATTAATAGTGCCATTATAGGATATCTGCAATAGAAAACTGGTGTATTCCAATGTAGTGCTACTTGGAGAAAAATTTTGTCTAGTAATATCTGAATTACTAGAAACACCAGAAATTTTATCAAGCAATTGTTTTTGCATTCCCATTTCAAAATCAACCGTACTGTTGTAAAGACTGTCTAGCCACTCTTTCATTTGGATGTCAGTAGTTTTTTGTTTTGCTGATTGCAAAAAACCTGAAAACACCTGAAGGAAATAGTTGTCCTGCTCTAAATAAAATAAAAATTTATTCATAGGCAAAATACCCTTGGAAATCTCTGTTACGAATTTATGGCTTAGTATTTTTTGCCACTTTTTAATCGAGCATTGTTTCATTTCATCTGCAAATGTTATTGTCATAGTAATTCCATCGTTTATCTAACTGATAGAAGGATATAATATGTTAACAACGCGTTTCCATAAACACATCACATAGATCGTTTATCAAATACCCGAAATTTTTTGGTTGCAAATCAACCTGAACGACCATCTGCACGTATTGACATAATATATGAAATGAAAATATCAAGAATCATAGAATAACAGCATGAATGATATATGCAAAATACAAATGCATAATACAGTCCTGATTTCACATGACTTATAATATTAGTAAATTGACTTTAATAGAGAATATACAAAGAGAGCTCTCTAATACTATAAACACAATTCACAATCATCCCTACATAGACGCGTTAGAAAAGAAGCAAAATATCCAAATGCAAATTAGAAATATTTGTTTGTGAACAATACAAAATAATTGCGAATGACAAAAGGAATTTTGCTTTCATGATATCAAAAACATCAAACGACATGGCCAGCGAACTTTTTACTGATTGTTTAAATACAGAAATAAATGCTCTGAGAGTCTGAATATCCTTGCAGAAGCGATGAATATTGATAGCAGGAAGATGGAATCCTATGAGCCCCTATCTGGATGCCAGGCATATACAAACTACCTTACGAAACTTGCGGTATATGGATCAGATGCCGAGGTTTTCACAGCTCTTCTCATAGATCTCCCAGTTTGGGGATACAATTGTGGCAAAATGAGTTCCATATTGCAAAAGAATCACGGTCTTGAAGGTAATTCCTGCGTATTTTTGGACAGCTTTGCTTCTCCATTACCAAAAGAATTTATCGGCAAATCCAATGAATTGATACTTTCGTCAGTCAATTTTCCATATAGTGAAAAATCTATACGTACATCTGCAAGATTGATTCTTGATTATGAACTACTTTTTTGGAATACACTTTACAAGCACTCAATCACCGATCAATAGTAAATCCACAAAGAATTCGCTACATTGTGTTTTTTTCGGCAGTATATCAAATTACCACAACATAACATGTGAAAACGTTGGTATTGTATTCTCCAGGTGGTCTAAAATTTAATATCGTTTAACAACATTGAACTCATGTAAACCAATAATCAGCGGGTTTTAATTTTTTTGGCAATATTTGATTGATTGATCTATAGTTGATATTGATCTAAAACATTTGGTATAACGATGATACTCTTTACAATATTGAAGCGATTTTTGTATTGGAAATAATCATTAAAGCAATTTTTTGCTTTATCAAAAGCAATCAGTCTTATCACCTTCTTAATGGCACCATAGCAAATAGTCACTATAGCTGAAAAGTTACAGGATATACAAATAAAAAAAAAGCATTTATCCCAAAACAATAATAATGGCTGGTAAAAACTATCTGCTAATTAATCAGCCAAAATCAAACATATCTTCAAGAAATCCTCTCTTTTTGTGTCTTCTTCTAGAGTAATAATCATCATCATCATCATCATAGTCACGATCCTTGCCAAAATGGTACTTGTTATAATGGTCATCATCATACTTGTTCTGCATTTTTGCTACTTTTTCTAGTTCCCCCCTGTCAAGCCACACACCTTTGCATCTTGGACAGTGATCTATCTCGACACCATATCTATCAGTCAAAATCATTTCATCAGAACAATTAGGACATTTTATACCCATCGAAATTAAAATAATTTTAAGGTATTTAACTTGTTTGTAATAATCATGACACAATATATGCATATAATATATACGTCGACCATATGGAAAGAAAATCTTAGACTAATGGCGGCATTAGCGTTATAGAATCAGTTGTAATTATGTTATGTTGTTTTCATTTTAAATATAATATACAATATTTAATATATAAATTCAATATTTTATGGAAAAAAGAACCGACTTATTGCTTGCTTGATCTGGCAAGGAAAATGAATAACCAATGGTTAAGGATTCGGTTGGTTGGCTGATTCTAATCTGTTGTGTGTAAGAAGTGGCTTGCAAGAGTTGTAATTGATACTGTAAAGAGACCAAATCATGTTTTTCAAGTAATTTCGGAAATGATAAGAGAAGCATTATTTGAATTAGAGAATATTATTACCTATTTCTCCGATAGAACAGGTCAAGAATTAAAAATCCCACACGTTTATGAAGCTATAAACACGAATGCAAGGGAATTTTAGTTTGGCAGCACTTGCCAGACTATTGGATAAAGATGAAGGCGAAGTGGTCTAATTGTGTGAAACTAATTTTAAAGATAAAATGGTACTAAAGCAAGATTCTCTGTAACATCTAATCCTGATAACATGAACACTCAGAAATGCAAAAGAATCCTTTTGGACAAATTAGAGATAAGTTAGAACTTGCGCGATTTGTTTTGGCAGATCCTAGATTAGAGCCATTACAAAAAACACTGCCTGTGAATTCGAAGGTATATCTGAAAGCAAATGATCTAGTCATCACGTCTTCTGAAAGAAATGTAGACGGTTCAAAGTTGCTCTTGTAGTTAGTCAGGATAGAATGAATGGGCATGCAATTTCATCATTATGTAACCTGCTCATCCAAACACCTTATCCATTGCAACTACTTTGAAATTATTGTTGTAAAGATACTCCATTTCTGCCCTAAACAATTCAGTGCTTGTGCTGTACCCTTCGCCATTGTCACCAGCCATTTTTTCATCACCTATTTTGTGATATATCAATATAGGAATGCCATAGGGGGATTGATTATCGTCGCCATTTTTATTAGAAAAGCCGTCAACATGTTTTTTGAATTCATTAAGCATTTCAAAATCTGAATATCCATGCTTTTTTCTGTCAGCATCATGGCTCCATCCTGCAATTGTATATTTTGGATACATGTCATTTCTTGCAACATCACCGGCAGTTCTGGCAAAATCATAATTTTCTGATACTAAATCCAGTACATTTGCATTATCGTCTCCTGAATTAAAGGGATAGGCAAAACTATTGGCCTGAATTCCATTATCCTCAAGGCATTTCTTTGATTCAACTATTTCATACCTATGATAGTCTATTGGTATATTGTCCAAATTCGCATGACCCATGGTATGGGCACCCATCCCATGCCCTTCATTCTGTAAAATCGCGATCTCTTCCCAGGTAAGCCTATTTTCTTTTCCAATATAGTCACATACAAGATAAAACGTGGCCTTGAAATTAAATTCGTCTAGAATTGGTTTTGCATTTTCATATTGACTTTTCCAACCGTCATCAAAAGTAACGATTGCCATTTTTTCAGTGTTGTCGATTTGTTGCATGCTGCCTTGTATGGTATCTTCAGTATTTGCAGAATATGCATCACGGGTATTGTCTTTGGCTTGATTCTCAGGGATATAATATGCATCATCATATTTTCTATCACCACTGTTAGTAAAACCATCGGCTTTTGGTTCAGGAATGACATCCCCAAAATCATTGGCTTTGGTATTGTCCATGCCATCATCATCAGGTGCAAATTGCCTATTTTCTGGAGCGGATGGTTCTCCAACACCACTACCACCACCATCAATATCTCCATTCTCCGTTTCCGGGAAACTATCGCTATACCCATTAGTTATGTCGTTACTCCATGAAGTATCTATATCAGGACTGGAAACAACAAATGGAACTATATTACCCTCATCTTCTAAAACGGCGTTAACATAGATGTATTGGGTTAGACCCATAAAAAGGATTGACAAAATCGCAAAAGATAAAGTATAATATATTTTTATTCCCAACTATGCTCATAATGCCTATTTTATATGGTATATCTAGATGGTGAAACAAGCTTCTACAAATATTTATAACTAATTTTATTATTAATTTAAATCTCCTTTAACAAAACAGTAATTTATTGTATAGGAATAAAAAGTTTATAGAATCTTGATTATTTTTTTATCTAATACAAAGCGTATAATGATTAGGTAGAATGGTCATACTAGGATGGTCCCCCCAATAGTACCCATAGCAGATGTTTTGTATTTATTGCCCCTATTACAATTATCAATGGGTATTGGATACAGATATGACAAGTCCAAAAGAAAATGTTAGCTTTTTTTTGAAGCATCTATTTCTCTTTATGATTCATATTTTGTTTCTGTCTATCCTTTATCTTTCATCTTGCAACCCTTAAATACATTATTTCAGCAGTGTCTCCTTTTTCGCCTTGTGAATCTAGATATTTTTCTTCTCTCTTTGTCTAGCCATCACCATTTTTCCATGTGCCATCATATACTGCTGCCCACGATAGTTTCATTTATTGGCAGGCATGCCATTACTTAATTTTTTATTATCGGCATAGACTGCATATTTACAGCATCATTTTCTTTATAATGCATATAACAAACTTTAGTCAATTGATCATCCATCAAGATTACCCATATTCTTAGGTTTCACATAATGAATTATAGTTGCTCTGAAAGTGGTTGTTTAATTGAGTCAGTATTTTTTTGAATTTTAAATCTTGCTGGACTATTTTCTTATCCCCATCTTTTATATTTTCACTTACCAACGAAAAAATAGCCCTGTAATACAAGGATTTAAGGTTAATAGATACTACTCGTTTATAAGTGTCATACAACATTTGATCAAAAATTTTTTTTTCGTTAAAGTTAAGATATGATAAAGGTATGATTTCTCCACTATCCTTTGAATATTCAAATTTTTTAGATAAAGATTCTATATGATCAACGCTATCGGGATCTATTCCTCCTGGAGAATCATCAGATTTTTTAGATTGTGCAGAAAGCAAATTCTCATAATACGCAGATAAAAGATACTTCTCCACATATTGACTGATGTCACTTAATGAGTCATGTATCTTTTTTGCAAATTGCTGGCTACAACTAGCAATTGTATTATGATCCATCCAAGGATACAAACAGAACTTATAAAAATCATATTCCCTATATCTCAATAACGAATTCTTTGATAAAGTAATGGGTATGAGCCTTTCTTTCCCTTTCACTGTAACAACTGTTGGACGTGGAGAGTACGTTTTGTGCTTTAAATATAAAGCAAACAGCCCATGCTCTGTTAATTTATAGTATATTGCATTACGTTTTAACTCCACTTCTGAAAGTTGTGTATAGTCTTTTATCTTTTCTATTAGATCAAGGTCCAAAATCCTCTTGACCTTTTTATTGGTAATGCTATAATCGAGTTTGTTGTTAAGGGATTTCTCTTTTTTAAATATTTGGTATGCGGATAGATGCTTTTTCAAAATAAAATGTGACAATATTTGCATCACACTATCATCAATCTCATGCAGTTCAATAATAGAAGAAAACAATTTAGATATGTATTCAAAAGTTCCATATGGAACATCAAGGTCTATATGTGTCTAACACATTTTTTCCTATTGTGTGTAATAGCAATATAGAATAGAAAAAACATGTAACTTTTCTATGTCCATGGCGCTCCAACCGCCTGTGCAGGCCTTCAAATAGATTTAATCTACAAATAAGTTTTGTTTGTGGAGATTTCTTTCTTTTTAGGTTGACATGTTGGGAAGCTGATTGAGATAATTATGTGAAACTAAAGGTAATTTATATATATGTTTGAAAGTTCCATATGGAACATCAAGGTCCATATGTGTCTAACACAATTATTGCCAGCCAGTAAATAAACAATAAAAACTGTAAGATAGACCCTTTTGTCGAAACCATAGAATTAGGAATGGAGATATTGAAAGTCATATACCTAAAACAAGGTTTTTCATGCCAGTATTATCTTGCGCTTGCTTGAGCTATAAAACATATTTTCATCTGTTGACGCCCATGCAGTACAATTCCCATTATGGAGGTAACCAAAAATTACTAGGGTATTGGTGGCAGCAGCATAGCAATATTTTTATGGCATTTTATATACCCATTTATAAAATTTTCCTATAACCCAGAAAAATAAAAAGACTTTTAATCGATTGTAAAGAAAAAAACATGTGAAACTAAAAGGAAAGGTATCCGTTATTACTGGAGCTAGTGGTGGGATAGGAAAATCCACAGCAAAAAGGCTACTTGATGAAGGCAGTAAAGTTGTTTTAGTAGCACGAGATAAAAAAAAATTAAAAAAGACTTTAGATGAGCTTGATAATAACAATAACAATAACAATATTTTAGCTGTAACTTCAGATGTAGCCCATGAATCTGAAGTGTTAAATGTCATAGAGCAAACAATATCCACATTTGACAAAATAGATGTTCTGATAAACTGTGCAGCAATAATTAATGACCCTGCGCCCTTTCATTTAATGACAGAAGATCAATGGACAAACCTAATGAATGTGAATCTAAAAGGGACATTTCAGCCCATCAAGGCCGTAATCCCAATTATGATAGAGCAGAATTACGGAAACATAATAAACATTTCATCACTGTTGGGGATAAGAGCAATACCCAAAGTCCCATTCTCAGTATACGGGGTTACGAAAGCAGGCGTCATAATGCTAACAAAAAGTATTGCCGTAGAGTACGGCCAATATAACATAAGGTGTAATTGCGTTGCACCGTCAACAATTAGGAGTCCGATTTTGGAGCCGTATTTACAGGACGAGAACGCAAAAAAAGTTTTGGAAAACTCATTTCCCTTAAAAAGAATTGGTGACCCAGAGGATGTCACAAGTGCCATTTTGTTTTTGGCTTCAGACGAGTCCAGGTGGGTGACCGGTACAATTATGAATATAGATGGCGGGATTTCAGCAAAGTTATAGGCCTAAAGCAAAGGTGACTAAGCAGATAATAGCAAGATTATCTGTTTACAAACACACGCAGAGGGGGTATTGTTAATTAACTTGATTGTATAATAGTCTATTTGCCTATCTAAAACAACTGTTCAAACCAACAAATGCCCACCAAGCAACATCTCAAAAATTTAAAAATCATTTGGTTGTATTTGGATTAAAGCATGGGATTAAATCTAAAACCATTGGTCACTTCAAACCCTATTAAAATTTCAGATTTAAATAGAAAGGTGGTATCAATAGACGCTTTCAATGTAATTTACCAGTTTTTAGCAACAATTAGGGGGCCTACGGGAGAGTTGCTGACAAATAACCAAGGGGACCCGACAAGCCATCTCAGTGGTCTTTTCTATAGGAATATAAACTTGATGTGCGATGGAATCCAGTTGATCTATATTTTCGATGGACGGCCTCATAAGTTAAAGACAGGCGAGATTGAGAGGAGAAGAAAAGCTAAACAAGATGCAACTGAAAAATACAATTTGGCTTTACAGGAGGGAAGAATAGATGATGCAAAAAAATTCAGCCAAGGAACCTCCATGCTTACCTCAAATATAGTTGAAGAGTCAAAAAACATCTTGTCACTAATGGGAATTCCGCATATCACTGCGCCTTCAGAGGGAGAATCCACAGCCGCATATCTTTCAAAACAGGAAGTGGCATATTCTTGCGTTAGTCAGGATTATGACTCCATCTTATTTGGCGCAAAAAGGCTAATAAGAAACTTAACGGTTAGCGGAAAAAGAAAAATCCCAAACAGAAATGTCTACATAGACATAGAGCCGGAATTGATAGAATATGACCAGGTGCTAAAAAGCAACAATCTAACCCACGAGCAGTTAATAGATTTAGGCATCTTGATTGGGACAGATTTCAATCCGGACGGCTTTAGCGGTATCGGACCCAAAAATGCCTTAAAATTGATTCAAAAACATAAAAAACTAGAGGATATTGATAAAATAAGAGATGAGCTCTCAAATACCCCCTATCAGGAAATAAGAGAAATTTTTTTGAATCCAGAGGTTATAGATATAGGGGATCTAAACCTTCAATTCAAAGATCTCGACAAAGAGAAAACTATAAAGTTCCTTTGCGATGAGAAAAACTTTTCCTACGAAAGAGTAAATAATTATATAGAAAAGCTCGATAAACACATTCTTAAAAAGAGCCAATCCCTTGACAAATGGTTTTAACAAATAAACAATAAAATCAATTTATATTGCTGCTGGACTCAAGGTTTAACTTGGATTTTTTCATTGCAGTGTTTTTTTCGGATTTAAATCGCTCCAAATCATAGTTATTCATATCAACAAACTTTATCCCATTGGCAATAACAGGGTTGACCTCTTTTATCAAGGAATACATCTGTTGACAAATATTTCTATAATCAAGATGACCCTGGGGAGTCGTTCGGAGCTCAATCATATGGCACGCTTCACGAAGATTCATCTTTATGAAATACGGGTATCTGTAGGCAAAATTAACCACATACTGAGATTCACTAGGCATCTTTGGCGAGATTAGTTTATAGGATTCATCACAAAGATACATGCAATCATTGTAGTCTTTCTCTATCCCTAACTCAGTTATTTCACGCGGAATGTCATATCCGTATTTTGTAGACAACAATTGTCTGCTCATTGTTAACATTCTATGCCTGTGGAGATCCCTAAACATCCCATAATTTGTCATCAATCCAAATGAATAGTCGATTACCTCAAAGGCTCGCCCTGGCCGGTGTCGCCTATTTTGCCTAAATTGAGTATAAAGCCTGATTATTTCATGCCTTTTGTCATCAGTTAACGAATTGGAGTAATCCAATAGAAATTCCTGCGAAAGGTCTTTTCCATACTCATATAATATAGATGAGACCAATTTTACTTCGGCTTCATGGTTTGGGATATAGGAGAGCAGTTTAACATTTGCACCAGAACCATTTGAATTTGAATTTGAATTGCTTTCACCATATATCTGCAAGTCGGACTCTAATATTTTGTGTATCGAGTCCCGGGTCTTTATCAGATAATCGTTGTATAAAACACTGTACTTGTCTTTTGAACGTTTGATAAACGGCTCGATGTATTTTTCCAATTCACCATACAACTGATTCCCTATGTCCCTTATTTCATGCAAATCCGAATAAAGAACGTGAAATAAAAGATATTCAAATGCTCTACCATTTCCGGTAATTGCAAGGTTTGTAAGAGTTGAAGATGGAAGGAGATTTCTCAATATATCTAATGCCTTTGCCTTAATCGTTGAGTTGTATATTTTTTTTGCGTTCTCTATGTCATCCAAATTGCTCAAGTGGTTAAAAGGAGTTTCACTATTACCGGTGGAGTTATAAAAATAAAGATCATCGATAGGAATTTTTTCCTTAAGGTAATTTTGCATAGGTGTGATATTTTTAGAATAAGTTTCAAACGAGAAATCGCATGACCGTATAAAGTTATCAGCGAAGGAAGAGGACATTATTTTTTTATCCCTATGGTATTTATAGACTCCATTGACCTTTTTGTCAAAAGCCACATAACGGGAGGACTTTTCTAAAAACGACAAACCAATTCGATGGTCCTCGATTTTTTGAGCACCTATGTTGGAAATCCACTCTATGGCACATTGCGCCGTTCCGAGTTCGGCAACAGAATCATCGCCATATTCTAGCAGGACTTTGTTATAGAATTCCGTTCCTCTGTTAGGATTGGATAAAAACTCGTCTATAAATATGCGCCGCATTGTCTTATCGGTTCTGGAATATCTGGACATTAGTGCCCCACGATCAACCTGATTAGGGGTAATGATTACAAATACCGCCCTATCGGAATTGGAAAAATGGGATTCAAGTTTTTGTTTTTCATCAAAAGTAAAATTTTCCTGGTACATATTTTCCATAAAGCACAATTTGCTTTATTATCAATTACTACAATAATGTAGTTAAATTATTATTATAAATTAATTAATATATTTTCACACAGTGAGCATTATACCAACTTTTAAATGAAAATCCATGAGCGAATTGAAGCTCGAATTTGTGGGTAAAAAAGTTAAAGATATGTATGGAACATACATAGGAAAGGTTATAGGCATAATAACAGATATTGAAGGATCTGTAGAATCAGTTAGTGTCGATTGTGGCTCTGGTGGTATAAAAAATTTACCATATGAGCAGCTTTTAGTTCAAGGAGACTATGTTATTTTTATTCCAAGATGGAGACTTGATGCTCAAAAACTATTGCGTGAAAAATCTTTGGCATTAAAAAGAATAAGGGCATTACAGGATATTGTTTCTGAAAATGATGGCATGAAAGACGATGCAGAGTTGGTCTATTTAAAATACGAAAAAAGACTCGATAAGTTAGGTGAAAACACCAAAGAAATAATCGAAAAACTTCACCAAAGAATATCGGAACTGGATATAGAATCAAGAAGAATAAAATCGGTGTTATTTGACGCAAAACTGCAATATAAAAGCAGCGAGATAACAGAGGATGTACATCAGCAGATTAACCTGCACACCAACGAATTAATGGATCACATCAATCTAGAGAATTCAGAAATTAAAAATATAATTAACAAACTAACCAAACAAACCGTAGACAATACAACAGTATCTTCAACCAATGAGGCAGCTGAGAATACAATAAGCCTTCAAAATGAAGATAAAGTGACATTGGAAAACAGCCAAATAAATGAGGAGGAGTTAGGTAACAACAGCATAAATGACAACAATCAAGAATTACAAAAAGAGGAGGAGGGAGATGAAGGAATTAAAAAGGAATTAGAAGACTCTGTTCCCGACATTTCTAATGCTATTGAAAATGAGAATGAGCATAACGAAATAAGCCAAATAATTACATCTGCTAATTAGAGTATTAGCACCACAACAACAACAGCGACAAAAAAAGCAATGCATTAATTCACATTTTAAATTCCATTTTATTTTATGCTGCTGCTGCTTTTGATTATCAGGAATTGCTATATTTGATACTCTATTGAATTGATTTGGATGAAATACTAAAAATATAAAAATAAAGGATTATTCCTGTTTTTGTGGATTTAAAAGTTCGCCTATTTCATTATGCATCTTTAGAAAGTTTAGCCCTTTTTCCGTTGTTTTGTATGTCTGTAAACCTTCAATGTATTCAATTAAATTATTTTCAATTAGTACAGATAAATACTCACGTAACTGCGCATAGCTTAAGAATGCTTTATACATAATTTTTGTCTTGGTAGCACCGCCATTTGCTGCGTCAAGAATCATTGCTACTATTTCTGTTCTACTTCTATACTTCACATCTATTTTCGTTCACTTTATTTATTTTAATTTATTGCTACAATTACATGTAAGATTTATCTATAGATTTATCATGTTATTTAAAAAAAGCATTTAAGTAAACAACTTCCATTTCAGTTTTCATGGCTAACATTTCAAAATCAGAAAATATCGATGGTACCGATAATATATCGCTTGAAGGCAAAAAAATTGAAAAAATAAAAAAAAGGGCATCAGGCAATCCCGAGCAATTCTGGGCAGAATGTGCAAAGAATTTGGCATGGTTTAAGCAATGGGATAAAATATTGGACTGGGACCCCCCTTTTGCGAAATGGTTTCAGGGCGGTAAAATAAATGCAGCATACAATTGCCTTGATAAGCATATAGAATCGGAAACAAAAAATAAGGCAGCCATTGTTTGGGAAGGAGAAAATGGAGAATCAGTTACCCTGACATACAATCAGGTATACTATAAAGTAAATCAATTAGCTAATGCCTTAATAAGGCTCGGAATCAAAAAAGGAGATCGAATTACAATTTATCTCCCAATGATACCAGAATTGCCCATCTCAATGCTTGCATGCGCGAGAATAGGAGCGATTCATTCGGTAGTTTTTTCGGGGTTTAGCTCACAATCAATAGCCGACAGGGCAAATGATTCTAAATCCAGAATTATTATAACAGCAGACGGGGGTTACAGAAGGGGGAAAATAATCCCATTAAAAAATATAACAGACGATGCAGTAAAGAAAATTCCCCATGTTGAAAAAGTAATCGTAGTCAAAAGGACAAATAAGGAAATAACAATGGGTGAGAGGGATCTTTGGTTTGATGACATAACCAATAAAGAATCCAACCTATGCGAATCAGAATGGATGGATAGCACTGACCCGTTATTCATATTGTATACTTCAGGAACCACGGGGAAGCCAAAGGGAGTCGTTCATGGCACAGGAGGATATCTAACGCATTTATACAACTCAGCCAAGTGGGTTTTTAATTTTATGGCAACGGACATTTTCTTTTGCACAGCCGACATAGGTTGGGTAACAGGGCACAGTTATGTTGTTTATGCACCGTTGATGCATGGAGTTACAGAGATAATGTATGAAGGAGCACCTGATTTTCCGGATCAGGGAAGATACTGGAAAATAGTGGAAAAATATGGCGCCACCATCCTCTATACGACACCAACTGCGTTAAGGGCGTATATGAGGCATGGTGATGAGATCCCTAACTCTTTTGATTTATCCACATTACGTTTATTGGGTACAGTAGGAGAACCAATAAATCCAGAGGTTTGGCTATGGTACTATAATGTAATCGGGAAGCAAAATTGCCCTATTGTCGATACCTGGTGGCAAACTGAAACCGGCGGAATAATGGTCAGTATGTGTAGTGGCATAGAGAACATCAGAATGAAACCCGGGTCAGGAACCCTTCCACTTCCGGGAATAGAGATAGAAATAGTGGATGAGAACGGTCAAAAAGTGGAAAGCGGGAAAAAGGGCTATCTAACCATCAAAAAGCCATGGCCCGGAATGTTGTTGTCATTATGGAATGATGATGAGAGATATAAAAAGACATACTGGGAAAAAGTGCCCAATCGTTATTTTGCGGGAGATTTTGCATACACAGATAAGGATAACTATGTTTGGATATTAGGAAGATCAGATGACATACTAAAGGTTGCAGGACACAGATTAGGAACGATAGAAATAGAAAGTGCATTTGTATCCCATCAATCAGTAGCAGAGGCTGCAGTTACCAGTAAATTTGATGAAATAAAAGGTGAAACGATAATAGCGTTTTTGGTGCTCAAGTCAGGATTTGTTTCCTCCGAGCAATTGAATAAGGAAATGAATGAGCACATAAGAAATACCATAGGGCCGATTGCTATTGCCGAAAAGATATATTTTGTAAATAAACTACCGAAAACACGAAGTGGTAAAATAATGAGAAGGCTGTTGAGATCAATAATAAATAAAGAAACTATTGGAGACGTAACAACCATAGAGGACGAGGCTTCTATCGAGGAGATAATTCATGAAATAAATCAAATCAAAAAATACATCTAGCGTAGTTCGGTATTTTTATTATTTTAAAGCTAGATGGAAAGAATTTCTAAATTTGACGCATTGGCTATGTTATTTTGGCTAATAAACCCCGAATGAGCGGCTAGAACAAATTTTGACGGTTTTGTATTTTTAAATGTACATGCAGAGAAATCCAGAAAATTATCACAGGGTTGCGCATCTCTCACAGTGTAAACGAGATTTCCCTGCTGATCAAACCAAAGTAAATCTAACGGATATCTAATATTTAGCAACCACATAGAATGCAAATCAGGCTTATCGTAAACCAACAATAACCCGGAATTTGGCGGCAGGTTTTCCTCTCTAAACATCAACCATCTCTGCCTCTCATCATCTGAATCAGCTACCTCAACATTGATGATCATGTCATCAATCTTTATTGTCCCTGTTGAAAAATCAAGGTTTCTGTTTTTAATATCTGATGGAACAAACACTAATCCCAAAATTCCTATTATTATGGAAGAAACAATTATAGGAACAAGAAGGGTTATTTTGTTTACCACATCTAATCATTAATAAAAGTAAATCTATTTTAATAAAAATCATTAACAACATAACACAAAATTAAATGAAAAATATGGCATAACCAAAATATATTTTTGGATATTATATTTGAGACTCCCCACAAGCCGGGCATAGCTTGGTGGTCTTAGACATTTTTGAACCACATTCAATACAATATCTAATTTCGTTTTTGCTCATCATACAATATAGACATCTACTTCTAATATATTATTTGCATTTGGGGTTGTTGATAAATCAGGTTTACTAAAACTCCAGGTAAGTTTGCCTTATGTTTTGATCTATCACCATTACAGACAAAGCACTAAAGTCTTTGTTTTCCAACGAATCCATTTTTCCTTTGTATATAGTCTCTTTTTCATTGTTCGTTAAGTTTTCAAATACCCAAACATCAATTTTCGAAGTATCTACTCCATTTTTTCTTAAAAATAAAGAGATATCAGAAGGCATGAAGTTCTTGGATGGATTTGATGGCCATGGCCGAGGCACCAGTATTATGCTTTTACCATCTGCTACGGATTTTACAAGCTCTATTTTTTTTTCTTCAATATCTCCTGTGATATGAAACGTTATGATTGTTGCCTTATCCAATGGTACCCTAGATTTTGCAGATGCAATCTGTATTGAACTGATTCCCGGGATTATTTCCACATTATCGTCCCCAAAAAGATCCAACAACCTATCCACCACCTCTGATTCAGAAAAGTTTACATCACCGGTAAAGGGAACAGTGCACCGATCATTATCTTTCATCAAATCATTGAATACATGCTGGTATATCTCCTCCTGATTTTTCATTGTTATTTCAAAAACTTTTTGTATAGATTTATCTATAACATGCTCAATTGTAGATAGAGTGTACTTGTACCCTACAATAAGATTAGAGTTTTTAATTGCTTCTTTTGAATAGTCTGTAAGGTATTTCGTTGAACCCGGACCTACGCCTACAACAAATAGCTTTTTTGTCAAATCCAAATTAATCAGTAATTCGAATTGTTATTTAAATTCTAATAATCCTATGAAATGGAAATAGAAGATATAATAATAAATGTCTAAAAGCCTAAAACTAGAAAATATGTTTTAAAATAAAAAAAATATTTGGATGGAAGCTTAGCCCTCTTCCCAGCCTTTTGTAAAAACGGCGTTTTTCTTTAATGGGATTGGTTGTCCTGGAGTATACTCCATTGGTCTCATCCAAAAAATTGCTTTTGTTGGACAAACACCAATACACGCACCATCAGAAATACATCGTTCTGGGTAAAAGACAAATGCTTTGCCTCTTTTCCAGCCTTCAACAGGTTTTACTCTCAAAACATCTGGACCAAGAGCTGTACAAATTTCTACACATAAAGCACATCCAATACAATGTTGTTCACTAATATCCGGAAGAATTGCAACTGGCATCTAATTCACTGAGGGTAGTTTTCCTCTAAAACTATTTAAACACTATGGCATTTTATAACAACGATATAAATTAATCACAATAAATCATTTGGGATATTCTGTATCATGCTCCATTCAATTAATGCGCCAACAAACAACATAACAGCAACTAAGCTAACCTCAACAAATAAGTATGTTATAGATTTTTTTGATACGCTCTTTTTTAAAATCTCATATAAAAAAATGCCCCCTCTGGAAATTGCTAAACCATACGATACTAATTCCAAAATCCCAAAAGGTGTAAGAAAAACTATCAATGGATTGGCAAAGTTAGCATTGGACAGATTCACTATTGAATTAAATATCAGCCCAGTGGAAAACGCAGAAAAGCTCCCTACAACAATACCTAAAATAGGAATAAACATAACTAGGGCTATTTTGAGGTTATTTAAAAATATGCCAATTTCATCAATGCCCTGTATTTGATTCTTAAAGTTTTCCGATAATTCTTCAGAGAAAGATTTATCCAATTTGATTGAGAACCCCAGTTGAAAAAGGCCTAAGAACAAGAACATAGCCAAAAAGAAAAAAATCAGCCTTTTTTTAAAGTTAAATAACATCTAACCATGATATTTTTATATGGATATAAAAATTTGTCATTGTAAAGATTTAAAAAATATCTTTTAAAAGTGTAATTGGGTAGTGACGGCTAATAATAATTTATCCAAAATAATTTCCCTTGTTACAAGTAAAGGCTTTCAAATTCATCCTGAAGCATTAAATTTAATAGAAGGCTTCCAAGAAGACTTTTTCAAAATAATGGAGGACATCCTTAAAGATAAAAAGGAAAAAAAGAAAGAATCCATGGTTATAATATCAGACGATATAAGGAATTTTGTAAAACTTTCATCATACAAAATACCTAAAGAAGACAATAATGACAACAACGGTAGAGGCAGGTTAATGGCTTCTAGAACATCATCATCAACATCATCAACAATAGAAGATCATTATCGATATAATGGGGATAAGGAAATAAAGACAGCTAAAACCATTTTATCAATCAAAAGAGACGGCATTGACAAACACAAAGAAAAAACAGACGAAAACTTCAAAATTATTTATGATTCAAATGACAAAATCAATAGCGGAGAAGGTGTAGAAGGTTATACATCATTATTTAGGAGTAGGTATGAGAAATCATTAAGAATACTCTCTTTAAGGCAAAACAGCAAAAAGGTAAAGAAAATAGAAACAATCAAACAGCTCTTCAATCAACCAAAAACAAACACAAATTCAATGTCAAAAGAAAACTCTAATAGCTCTTTGTTTGCAGCGGGATTAATAATGAATAAGGAAATAAGAAATAACAGCTATAACATAACTATTGATGATCAAACAGGATTATTAACAGCTACTACTTATGATGAGGATTTAAAAAAACAGATTTCCATGTTGACTGTGGATCAAATGGTTATGATCGAATTTGAGAACGGCTTCAAAAAGAGAAAGAGCACAATAAAAAATCTATATTCTTTGGATGTTCCCGATAGGATTGCAAATAAAGCAAAATCGGAAGTATTTAGCATTTTGATCTCTGACTTACACATAGGAAGTAAGTTTTTTATGGAAAAGGAATTCCAAAATTTTTTAGATTGGTTAAATGGAGATGAGAACAGTAATAATGACATTATTTCTAAAATAAAATACATTTGTATTTGTGGTGATTTAATTGATGGAATTGGGATATTCCCAAACCAGGACAGGGAACTATTGGAAAAAGACTCTTATTCTCAAATGGACCATGCAATTAAAATTTTATCTAAAATACCAAAACATATGAAAGTATTCCTAATTCCAGGCAATCATGATTTGGGGAGAAGAGCGTTACCCCAGCCATCCATACCAAAAAAATACGCGGAGAAACTGTATTCCTTGGACAATGTTACTATGCTAGGCAATCCCTGTATGATAAACATGGAGGGGATAAAGATACTGATGTTTCATGGACAGAGTTTGGACGATATAATTGCATCCATACCAGGCCTAAGCTATTCTAAGCCTGCAGAAGCTATGAAGATATTACTAAAATCAAGGCATCTATCGCCAATATACGGCCAAAGGACCCCCATAGCCCCGGAGAAGGAGGATATGATGATAATAGAGGAAGTTCCGGATATTCTTCATTCGGGCCATGTCCATGTAATAGATGTGGATAGCTATAAGGGTACATTGCTTGTGAATTCGGGGGCATGGCAATCTCAAACCCCTTTTCAGCAAACAATGGGCATAACACCCACTCCAGGAATAGCAATAGCAATCAACCTATCTAGTTTAAAACCCTACAAAATAGATTTTAATGGTTTTGGCGATTTTAGCTTATAAAAAATCAAGCAATGTAGGCTGAACCTCCTTCGTTTTAAAAATAAAATTCAACTCAACAATCAATGACTCAACCCGGCTTTTTAGATAACCTGTAACTTTGAAGTTATTGCATAGGTTCTCTGCCAAAACAATATATTTTTCAACAGAGCCACGTGTTACTGTTTGTAGTAATGTGTTTCCACAACCACCACATTTGCCCAATAGTGGAATTCTCCGATATTTTTCCCCACATTTATTACACCTAAAAGACTGTGACGAATAAGAACGCATATTGCCCATTATATCAGGTATTATATGAGTAGTTAATACCATTGAAATAACCTCATTTGTGTCTACTGAATTAATTAAATTTGCGGTGGCAATTTGCATTTCTAATTTTTCCCCCATTGTGTTTAGAGTAGAATATGCGCTACGGTTAACAATGGAGATAAGAACATTACTATAATGAGTAAACCCATAACCATAAAATTGTTTATCCTCACCTATCCTGTTTTTCAATGTCTCAATTAAAGTAGAGGCGTCTGCCGCTTTAACCCCCTGCCAGGTATAATTATAAAATTCAAGTGGGTATCTCTCATCGACATCAACATTATGCGCTTGTCTTTGCACTTCATGTGGCAATACAATGGGTTGAATAAGCAAAGGCGCATCCATTAAGCCTCCTATTTTATCAGGTAAAAATGAATATGAAAAGTTTAAAAATGCATCAGATAACAGCATGATGGAATCTGCATCACCATCGCAGTCCCTTCGTTTAGCGGAGTGCCAGATAGGGGAACCCAAGCAGACCTGTGATTCTGTAAATCCAATTATCCGGCCAATAATACCAACAGAAGTATGCGGCGCCAGTCCGACTATCAAATGCCCAACCAAGTCATCAACAGTGTAGGCATTATAAATTGGAGATAAGTTGTATATTGTTACAAGTTCTTCATCAATAAATTTAGCAATTTTTAACAAGTGTTTTGCCGAATCTAAAGGAATTATGACATCTTGGTTTAGGAGCTCTATGACTTGATCTTTAGAAACTATCTCATTGTTTTTATGGTCTTGGGTATACCCTAAATCGTGTAATTTCAAAATAGGCGTATTGATAAAAGAGGGCATAAAATGGGTAAGAGGTTCATTTGTGGCATCAAATCTTATTGTACCATCCTTAAACACAGACAGTCCATATTTTTGCCTAAGCATGCCTTTTTCGATTGGTTCTGCTTCTTTATCTTTACCCATCAATGATTTTACACCTTTTAGTGGGGAAGATATTTTGAAGCCTAACTTTAATTCGGCTTTTTCAAGTATAGACTTTAAGGGAAAATGAATCGGAGAAAATGTTTTACATTCGTTACCGCATTTTATGCATTTGTTTTTTCTTCTATCATCATTAATTGTATCTAGAGATATTTCTAAAGATTCTACTTTACATACCTTACAAACAACCTTGATAGGTGTAGAGGTGTCACAATAAATGCATTTAGTGCCTAAAGACGGTGTGTTGCAGTTATGGCAGAATCGATTTGATTTATCGGAGTAAAAAGAAAACGACCCTGAAGCCTTTAATATGTCTCTCATGGGCCCACCTTTGTTGCCTACCGGGAATAAAACATGGATTGGGGGTTTCATTTTGCGTTCTGCAGCCTTTTCAGGTCTACCCACTCTTACAGAAATAGAAGAAGAGAATTTTGAACGTATTTTTATGTCAGATATTGAATTTATTAGTTCAACAACTTTGTGACTGTCGATACCGTTATTGTTAATGTTATTGTTATCATTTTCAATTAATTTGTTAATTTTACTTTCAAAGTTCAAAATAAAATTACCTTTTTCTAATGAACCTAAAAGTTCTGATATGGAGATGTCATCAGAGAACTCTCCTAAAAAGCATGGTGACTGGGTTTCAGGAATGCATAAACAAATTAGAGAAACAGTCTGCGCTAAATCGTCTAATATGATAGTTTGCCCGGCATTACTGACGCTATGAAATATACCGAGTTTTTCGAATATGGTTTTTAAATCATCATTATACAAGAAGCCAACTGTCATCAGTTTACCATGATCATCTTCAATGGCGGATAGCAAATTATTTCGGAGAAATAAAAATTCTTTTATATTAATTGATTCCCAATAAAAGGAATATTTTGGATGCAGTGGAATATTAAACTGCATGGATATTTTTATTGCTTCCCCAATAGAGGGTATTGTTGTGTATGGATTTAAGTAAAGGTCAACTAGCCTATCGTATTTTAAATAATTAGAAATTTTGTTTATTTCATTAGTATCATCAGTTTCTTTCATCTTTTCAAATAACTCTAAAGCCCAGATTTCCTCAACATAACTTGCAGGTAATAGCTGCGCATTATTTTCCAAAAAATCACCATAACTAATTAGAATATCTCCCAAATACAATATCTTGCTAACTTGGGACTTTAGTTTCTCTGCCTGCTCTTTAGTGCTGATCTGTAAAACAGTTCCATCATTTAGTTTTACAATAGGAGGCTCAATTGTATTTATCAGGGCAATAGTTGAAGCTTTGCCAGGTACATCCATCTTTATCTGTGTGCCAACAACAACAGCATTATTTAACAGAATAGGGATGGTATCGTGAATGCCTATGGTTGCAAAACCAGTATTAAAACATCGCCCATAACGTAATCTAAATCCCCCAATATTTTTGTTCATTGATAAAACAGGTCTGCCCGTAATTACTTCAGACATCCTGTGACTTACGGTATCGTCATCTCCAGTTTGGATTGCGCCCTTTACCTTTCCAAGCCAATCCCAACCTTCCAAGTTCAAAGTTTCCACTAATTTTAAGAGTTTTTTATTTCTACCAATTAAACCGTCGTTCATGACTCTCAAAGCCCCTCCCCTAACTCTATTGGTTTGAATTCTTTTTAATCCTCTGTGGATTACCAATTCAACGGGATCTGTATCCACTCCATCCAGTTCAACCGGTAAATTTGATATACAGTTGTGGATGTCTTCATCTAATATCTTAAATTGAAAGTTGCCTACTTCCCTTTCATATAATCTTAATTCTTCAATGAATCGCCCGGTTTCATCATCAAAGGAATTAGCTTGATATTTATCAAGCCCGGTAACTTTCCTGACTTGGTCTGCAATCAACATAGTAAGAGCAGCTTCGGTTCCACCAGCTGATCTTATAGGTCCAGCAAAAGAAATAGAAAGATATTTTGAACCATCTTTGTTATCCTTGATTTGTACATCTGATATTCCTTGAAGAGGGGCTACAGTAACTCCTTCCGTAACAACGGCCAAACTTACTCTAACTGCGTTTTCTAGTCTTGTCCTAAGATCACCGCTCCCATATTCCCCTAATGCAATCTCCTCAGCTATTTTTAAAGCGGCCTTTTCTTTTGTGGTATAGCTTAGCAGAGACCTTAACCTATCAGATATATCGATATTATGCATTTTAGCTACCCTGTCTGAAAGGTCATATGCTATTTTTGGTTCTACAGTAGTAGTAACATCATACCCTTTTTGTCTTGCTTTTTGAATTAAGGTATATAACTTATTGACTTGTTCTAAAATACTTATTTGGTAATTCACATAATGCTGCGGAATAGATATGCTCTGTAATCTTATTTTGGCCTCATCTACTAAAGTCATATTTTTCACATAAATTTATGCACGTATGGCGCTTATGATATTGGAAAATTTTTTTTCCCAATCCGGGTCCTGCTCAAGTAATGTTCCAATAACCAATATATCGGCCCCTGCATCTACTAGTTCTTTTGCAACATCTGAATCTTTTATGCCTCCACCCACAATTAACATACCATCAAAGTATTTTCTCACACTAGAGACCATGCTAGAGGTAATATTTTTTTGAGATCCAGAACCTGCTTCTAAATATACAAACCTCATTCCGAGATATTGTGCAGCAAGTGAGTACATTACAGCAATTTTATTCTTTTCAAAAGGTATTCCCTTGGCGCGTCCTACAAACCACGCTGTAGTATTTTCCCCAATTATTATGTAACCTGTTGGTAGGGGCTCTATCTTATATTTTTTTACTAACAGAGCGCCCAGAGCTTGAGCACCAGAAATAAAGTATGGATCCTCCGAGTTAAGTAATGAAGTGAATAATATGGCATCGGCATTTGGAGAAACACCTGTGACATTGCCAGGAAATAGGATAACTGGTATAGAAACTAAAGATTTTATGTATAAAACTAATTTATCTAAATCTAACTGATCAATAGCAGAAGAACCCCCTACCAATATAGCAGAAGCGCCCAATGACTCCACTTTTTTTGCCACATAGGATACATCATTGAAATTTTCAGAATCTAATAAAGCGAAGCATATCTTTTTGTATTTTTTAAGCTCTTCATTTAAATAGTTTTCTACCCAATTCAATTTCAATTAAACTAACATTAACTTTTTTTTAATTTATTATTTATGCTATCGATAAATAATTAAATAGTTATATAAGAAAGCTATACAAATTTGTATTATTTATGACTAATAACAATAATGTAAATAATTTATTATTAAACAAATTTATAGAGAATTCTTCATTTACAAAACGACAAATACAAATAATTTATAAAATTTACAATAGGGAGGAAAGACTCAAAGACATAAGTTCAGGTGCATATTACAGAGAAGTAAAACAATGTAAAGACAAAATCAGAAAATTGTATTATTCCATCATTCTCCTAAACTTGATTGGTGTTTTAAACAGTGAGCAATTAACAACATTAAACTCACTTATTCACAAACTGGAAAAGCTAAAAGATAATCACAATATGCATCACAATAATGCCTCGGAGCCTGTGATTCACATCATCGAAAAGCTACTAGACAAGATGATATTATTATAAATTCAATAGTAAATTACCACGAAACTCCATAATAATCACATCAAAAAAAATATATCACGCCTTGCTATCATATAAGATGTGAGCATAGATGATATTGTATCACTGTTTTTATACTATTTTGCAATCCCATTTTGCCTTAGCCTAGTTACAACAGCATTAATAGTCAAATCTTATAGCAAATTGAAGAAAAAAAATAAAGGAAAATATCGCTATTTAGAGCTAAAAATTTTAGATCTTGAGAAGGAGCTAAAAAATCAAATAGAAAAAACTAACTTATTGGCAGATATTATAGTCAAAAGAACGAATGAGAGCAATTCAAAATTGGACAACATACATAGCCTTATGAAAATTTTAGATCACAATATTATAAATAAAAATACATCACAATATCAATACATATCACCACAACAACCTCATGTAAGCAGCAACCCAAACCACGAACAATCACAGCCAAACCCCATTATGTTATCACATCCACAAATAGAAAAAGAGAGCATTGACAATAATGACAATAATCAAAATAGTACTATTGAGTATATTTTAAAAAGGTTAGAACATAACTCATTGACCACACGAGAAATACAACGAATTATTGGCAGAACTAGAGAGCACACATCAAGGCTTATGAAAAAACTATACGACAATAAATTCGTAGATAGAGATATGGAATCAAAACCTTTTAGGTACACTATTACAAACGAAGGTCGTAAACTGTTGATAAAACACTCTTTTTCAAGTAATGATCCGCGTCATGATTATCAGTGGAATAGCGGGAATTTAACATCTGGTTTGACTGAGAACCAATATCCTGTGAATTTAAATTCGGAGTGACATCCTTTTGGGTTCTTATCAGCTTATAGATCCATTCTTTTCCCCTTTTACTTCTCATTAATTTATTTTTTTCATAATATCTTGATAGGTATGTAGAGATCAAACTCAATTGAAGTTGTTCACCATAAAGAATCTCATAAGACTCTACAACGTTTGAAGACGTAAAAGAGCTGAATGCAAAGTTATTCTCAATAAGTGACCATATCCTTGATTCTATGGAGTGCAGAGAAGTGTTGATTTTATTTGTATGTTTTTGATTGCTATTAGCATTGGCATTGGTGTTATAATCTGGTTTAGTGAAAGAATTTGATTCTTCCTTGGAAATATTTAGTGATTCTACCAACTGGAGAACCTTCTGAATTTTATCTTTTGATAGATTGCCTTCTAAAGATAAATTATACTTTCCACCTTCATCATCTTCAAGTTCTATTTTTATCTTTTTCTTTCCGGTGGACAATCTATCGTCTCTGTGAACTTGACAACGTCTGTTAACTTAACAGTATAGTGTTAATTTTGATAACTAATAGCTAAGTTTTTTTTAGCTAAAATAAGCGTGATTTATTATTGCGGAGAAAAATAAATGATAATTGGTATTTATAAATACGGTTGCAATAGGTTCCAGTGGAAATAAAGGGGTTGATTCACGGTTATTAACCATGTTAAAATAAAAAACAAGGTTCCAGTGGAAATAAAGGGGTTGATTCACGGTTATTAACAAAAATTATTTATCTGTTAAGCACATTGTTAAGCTAAAAGAAATACTCCCACACCCCTTGGTTTCTAATGCAATTTATAATAATTTAAATTCAGATTCATATATGTAGTTTTTATTATTTAGTTTATAATAGTTGATTAAGGTCTTTTTAACCATTTTTAATTAACTGTTAACATAATTATAATGTTATTATCTTTTATTGTTCGAATAGAAAAGAAGGGGTGTCTGTGTCAATATCTCTCGATCTAAGGTTAGGTGAAAGAAATAATGGATTCGGATTATTTGGATAATATCTTTGAAAAAGCGGTAATTGGAAACAGTCTGATTAAAAATAGAAAAACTTTGACAATAGATTATGTGCCGGAAAAACTACCATTTAGAGATGAGGAATCAAAAACTATTGCTCAGGTGTTATCTGTTGTTTTAAAAGACGGAAGACCATCAAACCTTTTAGTTTTTGGAAAACCTGGAACCGGCAAAACTGCTGTTGTAAAAAATGTAATTAACAGATTAAAAAGGAAATCAAAAGAGCATGGAATTGGTATAACAGTTACAATTGTAAACGCAAAGACCGCAAATACCTCTTACAAAGTTTTATATGATATTGCTGAAGAGATGGGAACAAACAAAATTGATAAAAAACTAAAAGTTCATTTTACTGGGTTATCTATGGGGGAAGCAACAGATCGAATTCTTGAATATGTAAAAAAAAATCAACTTCAGGTAATTTTGGTTATCGATGAGATAGATTCTTTAGTGGATAGAAATGGTGACGATATTCTTTATAGTTTTACTAGAGCTAATGAGCGGTTGACAGAATCGGGTTTTATCTCTCTAATAGGGATATCTAATAGTTTAACATTCAAAGACAAATTAGATCCAAGGGTCAGAAGCAGCCTAAGTGAGGAAGAATTGGTATTCAATCCCTATACAGTACTGCAATTAAAAGAAATTTTAAATGAGCGTGCGCAACTTGCTTTTAATGAAGGATCTATCTCCCAGGCTGCGATTAACCTATGCGCTGCAGTTGCAGGAAAGGAAAATGGTGATGCTAGAAAAGCAATAGATCTTTTAAGGGTAGCCGCAGAAATAGCCGAAAGAGAGCGAGCAACAATAGTTATTGAAAAGCACATTAGAGAGGCACAGGAAAAAATAGAAAAAGACACCAATTATGAAGTAATTAAAAACTCAACTACCCATACCAAATTAGTAGTTCTATCTATATTAAAATCCCAAACTGGCATGACAGGAGAGGTTTATGATAACTATATTTCATTATGCAAAATGATGGATCAAGACGCATTGACTCAGAGAAGAATTACTCAAATAGTAAGTGAATTAGACCAATTAGGATTGATTACATCAAACGTAGTAAGTCACGGACGTTATGGACGCTCCCAAATAATAAAAATTGCTGTTTCTTCTAATACAATAATGAATGCACTAAAAGATGATCCTTTTATGTCTACATTATTATAAATAAGCATTATTTTTACCCCCTGTATGATCAAATGTTCTGATCGAAAGATATGATCAAAAGGTGTGATCGAAAGAAGAGCTTTTTATATATACCTGATCTACAATGTTCTATTCGATAATAATGAAATATAGAAGTAGAACAGAAATAACTGTATTAATTCTAGAAGCAGCAAACGGAGGCGCTACCAAGACAAAAATCATGTACAAATCATTCCTTTCATACGCACAGCTAAAAGAGTACTTTTCAATGTTGATAGAAAACGCATTGATAGAATATGAGGATGGAACACAAAAGTACAGAACAACAGAGAAAGGGTTGCGTTTATTAAAAATATACAATCAGATAGAGGAATTGATCCCAAACACAATCAAATAACTTTTATTCTTTATTCTCCTATGAAAAAACAATACCCAAGAGATACAATAATTCAATATCGTTTTCTTTATTCAATTAAATATCAATACACTTAATCTAATGTCATTTATTACATAATCAATATTTCAATGCATGACTTAAAACTTCTGCAGTTCCTTCTTTGTATTTCACAACAACAATATCGCCTATCTTATAATCGCAATTATTTATGCCCCTAGGATGGTCAGGGGTATCCACAACACAAATTCCATTATTTTTAGTTATTATTTTAGCTTCAGCTGAATTCTCTTCCCTAATTAGGTTTTTTATTGGAAATACAAAAACTCCCAGAATGATAAATACTCCTAAAACAATCAGTCCAAATATCATAAATAATTTTTTAGAAGAAATCTCAGATGAGTTTACCTTATCATAACCAAATGACATGATTTTATTTATACTATTACACTTAAAAAATTGTCTAGTAATCCCTATACCTGTATGTTTATCAGGTTTGAGAACGTATTAACTCTAATTATCTATATGACTACCACAAAGGTATATACATCACAAAAAAAAGGCACTTAGAGCCAACTCTTCCCCAATACATTAATTGGCCTCAAGATTAATTCCCTATCTCATAACAATACAACACTGACTGAAAAACCGATTATGCTTTGATTAATGGATTTTCGGTTTTACTCCTAGATGCATATTGTGAGATCTCTTTTCCAATAATATTTTAATTAGATGATTGTTGCATCTATTGCAAAGCATAATTAAAATCATTATTGTTGTCGATATCTATTAGCATTTGTGAAGGTGGTTTTGCATATGGCATGAGATTGCCTTCATATCTTCAATGACTATAAATCAAACATGTATTGAAAATGACATTGAAATTAACTCATTGGCATTTTCTTTTTTTTATGTGATTTTATATTTATGCTAATTATTGATTTTATAACATAATTGGGTTTTACGTATGATCAAATGTTCTGATCGAAAGATATGATCAAAAGGTGTGATCGAAAGAAGAGCTTTTTATATATACCTGATCTACAATGTTCTATTCGATAATAATGAAATATAGAAGTAGAACAGAAATAACTGTATTAATTCTAGAAGCAGCAAACGGAGGCGCTACCAAGACAAAAATCATGTACAAATCATTCCTTTCATACGCACAGCTAAAAGAGTACTTTTCAATGTTGATAGAAAACGCATTGATAGAATATGAGGATGGAACACAAAAGTACAGAACAACAGAGAAAGGGTTGCGTTTATTAAAAATATTCAATCAGATAGAGGAATTGATCCCAAACACTGTCAACTCAATACCTAGAGATCCATTTTAACTATTTTTTCTTTTTTTTGTTTTGATATGATAATGATTTTTAATTGATTATAAAGTTAAATTTATTCTGTTATTGATAATGAACAATATATTGAATCTCATTAAATTTATATCATCGGTATTCTTTTAGTCTTTTGTTGATTTCAAAGATTCTTGTTCCAATTGATGGATCTGAAAATTCTATGAGAGCTTTGAATCATGGATTATTCTTAAGTTCAAATCTAAAAATAAAATTAACCATTCTATTTGTTATAGAAGTCCCGCCATTTGTTGTATATTCCCAAAAAATTGTTAATTCTGTGATGGCATCATTAGAAAAAGAAGCAAAGGATACTCTTGAAGAGGGGCGAAATCAAGCAAAAAAATATAATGTGGAACCTGAAATTCTATTTCTAGAAGGCAGCGACATTGCATCTATTATAATTGAACATGGCGAAAAAAATAACTTTGATCTAATTGTTATCGGAAGTAAGGGCAAAGGAAAGATAAAAACTTCATTATTAGGTAGTATATCTAACAAAGTTGTTCATCATAGTAAAAACCCTGTCTATGTAGTAAAGTAATTTCTGTTCCAGTCTGTTACTAAACTTAGCTTTTGAAAGTAAAGACAAATATGCTATAGCGTTATGGTCAAGCAAATAACCTTATTTTGCTTTAAAAATTCTGTTAGTTGTTATTTATGTGAGGTATTATCTCTTCTATCTGATTGAATATTTTTAATAAACGCAACCCTTTCTCTGTTGTTCTGTACTTTTGTGTTCCATCCTCATATTCTATCAATGCGTTTTCTATCAACATTGAAAAGTACTCTTTTAGCTGTGCGTATGAAAGGAATGATTTGTACATGATTTTTGTCTTGGTAGCGCCTCCGTTTGCTGCTTCTAGAATTAATACAGTTATTTCTGTTCTACTTCTATATTTCATTATTATCGAATAGAACATTGTAGATCAGGTATATATAAAAAGCTCTTCTTTCGATCACACCTTTTGATCATATCTTTCGATCAGAACATTTGTAGAATTATATTATTCAATTACCTGATATAGTCCCTTTTTGGTAAACCATATGCGAAAGATCAAAAGAAAAAGAGTTTTGAAATATTAATTTGCCATAATACTTTATGTTATGATAGACTAATAACATTTCTTTTATTTTATCAATAATAAACTAATAAAATGTTTTTTTGTTATATACAACAATTTAGGCATAGACAAGTACAACAAAAAAAGCATATGTTTGAAGTAACGCAATAACAGCAGCAACAACTTAACTTCTTTATACCCATAGAAAACAGTAGAATAAAGATATAAAAGTCATCTTACCTGAAGGATGTGCCAAGTAATCCAAGAGTTGGCGTGTTTTTTAGAATATGGTGTCTCCTTTTTGTTAATAATCATCAATTACTTTAAACGGAAAATTAAAAAAAATGGCTTACAAATATTAAATTACAAAACCATTTTTAGGTTATGCATGCAAGAGACTGTTGCTTAAGTTAAGTAAAAAATTTTATTAAATCGCATTGTAATTATTTGTGTATAAAACATGAGAGCCAGGTTATATTATATATAGATAATCTATCTAATAAATCAAATTGTATCCGCCTAGTTATGAATTCATTGTTTTTTCAATTATTGCATCCCTAGTTTCCTTTCTTATAACGCTAATCATAATGCCAATTTTTATCAGGTTTCTTATCTCAAAAGGAAAAGTAGTGAATGATAGCCATAAACCAAATAAACCGATGGTTCCTAGGCCAGGTGGACCAGTTTTATTATTAAGCATTATCGCAGGTGAATTAATACTGTTTTTTATGACGGGCATTAATGAGATAATGGGCATAATTATTACCACTGCAATAGCGTTTGTAGTTGGATTTATAGATGACTTTAAAATAATGCCAGGATGGTTTAAACCAGCTGCTTTGATATTGGCTTCAATACCGATTATAATGTTTCATGCATATGATAATCAATTAAATGTTATTTTTGGAAATGTGTTTATACCGTTATTGTATATACCATTGATACTAATTGCAATACCATTGGTAGGAAACACTATAAATTCTATTGATGTATTTAATGGTGCCGCTACAGGATTTTTAATCATAACAATGGTTCCTTTATTGTCAAGTTCTTTGTTGTTTGGAAATCTCGATATCTTTTTAATAGAGCTACCGTTCTTTGCCTCCCTGTTGGCGTTTTATAAATTCCATAAATACCCTAGTAAAATATTTCCCGGAGACTCTGGTACATTGATAATGGGTGCCATGTATGGTTCCTTTGCTATTGCATCCCAATCCGAAATTATTGCGATAATAGCTTTATTACCTGCAATAATGAATTCGTTTTTATTTTTGAGCAGTGTTAGGAAAATTGTTGAGCATAGACAAATAAAAGCAAGACCCACTATCCTTAAAGATGATTATAGGCTTGAAGCCTCAAAAGAAAAAGATGCACCAATTACATTAGTAAGGTTAATTTTATTAGATGGCCCACTTTCAGAGAAACAAATAGTGAATAAGATCTATAAATTAGGATTTTTTTCATCTTGTTTGTCTTTTATTACTATATTATTACAATATTTTATATTAAATATAAAATAAAAAAAGTGATAAAAAATGAAATTTTTAGATCTCAGATTTTTCATCTTGTTTATGTGGGGATTGGTTATGATAGCCTGCCTTTCCTTTATTTTTATCATAGCGCCGATAAGTAAACAACAACAAATCCACCAAATATACTCTATAATAGTTATCCAAACCTCACTTATTCAGGCGATTTTAGCGGTTATAATAGTAGGCATATTGATATACATATTAAATAAATTTAAAAAAATATATCTTTTTAAAAAGCTATTGGATAAAGAAAAAGGTTAATCTAATTCTGCTTTATAGACTTGAATCAATTTGGAAAACCCTTTTTCCTCTACAAAATTCCATATTTTTCCACAGATTGGACAGTTTATTGCTTTGTCATTTGAGGAATATTCAAGTTGATAATGACTGCACCTAATTTGGAATTCGTATTTTATTGATTCTAATTCTTTGATATTATTTATATCTCTGACAGAATTTTCTGTCAATAACACTTGTTTAAATTCCGATAATATATTCTATTATTAATTTCTGCAATATCTTTCTAATATAACCAAGGTTTATCTAATACAAAAAACTGATGGTATATACATTTGGAGATATTCTATGATGATTTAATACATCTATATATAATTATTAAAATATACTCAGTCTATTGGAGAATACACACTCTGATGTCAGAAAAATTCAATTCACAGGAAGATCCACATACATACTGTCATTACCAAAAAAATGGATTGAGGAAATGAAACTAAAAGCTGGGGATCATGTTTCCATATCTAGAACCTCCAATAATTCATTATCTATCACCACAGAACAAGAAAAAAGACTACAAGACTCAATAAATGAGGTTACTGCTCTAGTTTTAATTGATGAGGGACCAAATACGCTAAAGAGAAAAATTGTATCAATTTATCTATCAGGATACAATTATATCAATCTAAAGTCAAAGACAGGGCGGATCCAACCAATACAAAGAGAAGCAGTAAGGGAAATAGTGCGACGAAGCTTGATTGGAACAGAAATTATTGCAGACTCATCGGATATAATTACAATCCAGGTGTTGTTGACATTACCCGAATTATCGGTTAATACTGCAGTAAGAAGAATGTTCTTAATAGCGTCCTCAATGCATAGAGATGTAATAACTGCATTAAAAGAAAAAAATTATGAAATGGCAAATGGCGTAGTTAAATCCGACGATGAGGTGGACAGATTCAGTCTATATATACTAAGGAACCTAGTAATGGCAACAAATAATGAAAGAATCCTGCATGAGATAGGGTTAAGACATCCATCAGACTGTCTCAGTTATAGAGCTACTGTAAAAAGTATTGAGAGAGTGGCCGATCATGCAACCAGAATTGCAATAAAGTCCATGGATAACCCCTATCCAGTTCCCGTATCGATAATGGAAAAACTAGAAAGGTTAAGCGACTCCTCATTGCAGGTTTTAACCTCATCTGTGGAGGCGTTCTTAAAACGGGATTATTATTTGGCAGATAAAATAGCAGATAAATCAGAAAATGTATTGAGTTTAGAAAAAGAACTTGTGAGGTTCTTGGATTCTGGGGAAAACAAAATTGCAAATGCCCAAAATACTAATGCCAGTATCAAATTAATGTTGGAAGATATCCGTAGAACTGTAGAGCATGCCAGTGATATTGCAGAATCTGCAATGAATCAAACTGTGGGGGAAATTATCAAAATCGAAAGGAGATTAGGTGTTACCTTTTAAGAATATCTCATTTATTTTAAAACATAAAGAACAATGAACATTACAATTATCATGCAGACAAATTGATTGAAGAGAATTGCAGTTAAAACACCATACTAGCTTGTCCATGACATAAAAAAAGTAATAATCTTTTTAAGCATTACTAATAAATGAATCAATAAAATTATTATAATTAATTGTTAAGGCACAAAAATAAAAATATTAAATAGCGGAATCGCCTCTAGATTTAGTTCTTATGTCGATTGCCTCTTGAACATCAGTTATAAAAATTTTGCCACCTATTTTGTTGCTTAAGCTGTCTAATAGGCTTTTTACAATTGTTTCAACCAATTCATCCTTTACTATAGTTTCAATTTTTGTTCTGGGTATAAATTCAGGAGTATACTGCATAGTACCTCGTCCAACAGAGACTGGTTCAGCTTTAATATTTCCTTTTCCTTGGACACGATAGTGATTCATTCCGCCTATATTGTTATCTTTTAAAATTCCACTAACAGTATCTAATTGTCGGTCTGGAACTATTATCTCAATTTTTTTCATTATTACTAATCAACCATCCTTTTTTTTATATAACATGTTTAAATGATCAATGTGTTCTTTGCATTGCAGTGAAATATATCATAAAATCATTATATAATATAATATTTATAATAAGTATATTTATTATATATATATTTTAATATAAAAGGATTTAACAAAACCATGCTTAGGATATGGTATTCTATGTTGTTTTTAATGGATTGATTCATTTTAATATCATTATTGCCATTTTGGCCCCTAAACTAAAAGAGGTAATGGCTAAACGGTAGGCAGTTTTTTTGCATATTCTACAATTATCCAGAAACAGGCAATTATATGCTCTGTTACAAAAGATTATGGTTTTAACATCAATATATGTTGCATCTAATAAATTAGGTTACTATAATGAGAAATAAAATCCATGTCTTATGATCATGATTTTGTAAAGTAATTATCGTACAAAAAAATACATTCATTAAATTTGTATTATCTTTATTATTACGCATACTTCAAATGTGTTTATTTATAAAAAAAACCTGTCTTAATTATGCGTAATAGTCGTATTGCAAATTTGCTACTAGAATTCTAAAGTGCGCAATATAAAGTATGAATGTTTAATTTTATTGTGTATATATCAAGCAAAACCCATTCTTTTATGGTGATATTTTTATTTGTATCGCTAGTCTCACTATACCCCTCAAACATTGCAGTTTCCTATGGACAAGCAGGCCTTTATTCTGATAGTCCATTAATTGCTTATACAACCGATTGCATGGCCAGCATGATGACAAGTACTATTGTTGGTTCTCCTCAGGATTGCACTGAAAACACAAGTAAAGTTAATCCCCCTTCTGACGATGCTCCCAACGTAATCAAACCTGAAAGCACCACCACTCCCAACGTAATCAAACCTGAAAGCACCACCACTCCCAACGTA
>JADDOW010000043.1:53444-54145 GCA_016782225.1 Nitrososphaeraceae archaeon | reverse complement strand
ACGTAATCAAACCTGAAAGCACCACCACTCCCAACGTAATCAAACCTGAAAGCACCACCACTTCCAACTCAACGGATAATGCTAACTCTTTAAGTAAAAACAATCCGTTCTATTCTGAATTTCAACACACCAATGCTGACACTTCTAGTTTACCCGCAACACCACTGAATTCACCAGACAACGGATTCGCGGGCACTGACTCTACCTCCCCACCGGCAGACAACCCCGCAACGTCAATGAGTTCTCTACAGCAAAACCCAAACTCATCCTACGTTATTCCAGCATCCCCCATTGAATCATTGGATGGTAAAAACAATACCAATACATCATCTAGTGAAATAAATGAATTGGGAAACCTAGTGGGTAAAAATAATGAAAATGGTGAAGAGATCTCTGGATGCTTTGATAGAGCGTCTGTTCCCGATGCCACTCTGTCTAATTCAGAAATTATAAAATGCGCCGAAGACCATGAAAGCTTCTCAAATGAGAATAATGTCAATTTGGATGTATCTGATGAGGGAAAAACTGACGGCAATGATGATGAATCCGATAATGCGCGCATTAAAGAAATCTCGGCGTGCTTTGATAGAGCATTTGCCCCTGATGCCAACCTGTCTGATTTGGAAATTATAAAATGCGCCGAAGACCGAGACAGCTTCACAAATGAGAATAGTGCCAATTTGGATGTAGCTGATGAGGGA
>JADDOW010000043.1:0-53329 GCA_016782225.1 Nitrososphaeraceae archaeon | reverse complement strand
GACAATGACGGAAACGACAATGACGGAAACGACAATGACGGAAACGACAATGACGGAAACGACGAATAATGCGCATTAAAGAAATATCGGGGAATGCTTTGATAGATTGGCATCAGGAACAAATGCCAATCTATCAATTGTTATGATTCAGAAACTATGAAGTGGCGCTGAAGGCCATGATGAATCCAAATAAATTTTTTTATTTCTATTCTTATTTTTATTTAGTTTTAAAAACTTGGATTATATGGTGTAATTGATTATTTAGTTGCAATGATGACTATGTTTTCTCCTTTGATAAATATTTCTCCCATTTCATTAACTTTGTCGCCTTCTAAGGCTTCTGTGGCGTTTTCTAATGTTAAATTCATATATTGATCAAAACTTTTCAGCTTTCCTTGTAGGGTTCTTTTTCCTTTTAATTTTATTATGATGTCTTTGTGTAGGCTGCTTTGCAAAATATTGGATTGATTATTTTGAGGTGATGACAATACAAGATGAAACCCTTTTTTGTTATTTAGGTTTAACTTGGATTGACCTAACCCGTTGTTATATAAGGGTTTAGGATATACCTATGTCCATGACCATGGCTCAATCCCTCGAAGCTTGCACTGTTTTCTTATTATTGTTTTTGAGCGATTAATTGATTCCTCCTCACTTAGGTTGCCCTTTTTTAGATATTGCAGAAATATTTCTTCATATAGTTTTTTTGCCCTTTCTTCATTAAATTCCTTGTAACCCTTTTGCCCTTTCTTTTTTGCCCTTTCCTCAAAACCTATCTTGTCATAATTTTCTGACTTTATTGTGTTTGTTCCTTTTAACTTATGGTATTCTTCTTTGCAAATATGGCAACTCCAATCAAAAAAAAACCTGTGAGTGCCGCATTCAGCCATAATTTTAAAAAAATATATTATTATTTAACCTTTTCAAAAGTTAAACATTGATATGTAAACTTAAAGACTGTGCCATAGTAGCTCAGCCCGGAAGAGCGAAGGTTTCGTAAACCTTAGGTCGTGGGTTCGAATCCCACTTATGGCTCTAAATTAAAATAACATATTAGCAGCGTCATTATGTCTCTAAAACTAAAATTAAGTTACTATCAATCTTACCTGGTCCATTTTCCTATTTCCCTGAAATTTTTTGGTCATGTTTTTTATGTCTCTTGATTCACCATAAAGCACAAAAATCTCAAGACACCTGTCTTTATCAATTTTATTGTGTATGTGGGTATTAATTATTTTGTCATAGTCATGTCGCATTTCACTAATCTCTTGATCAGACTTTTCATCATGAATTACCAAAAGAACTGAATGCAATATCCCATTCAATTCCTCTATCCTTTTTTCCTCCAAAAGTAAATTCCTAACGCTTGCCCTTACTATTTCTGACCTTCCTGAAAAACCCAAAAATTTTTGTAATTTATCTAGCTCTTGGATAATATTTTCGTTTAGTGAAATGCTTATAATTGGCACTATTTTATATTTTGTTTGCGTTATATTATTAATTTTTCAGTTTTCCTCAATTGCTAAAATGGCATAATCTATGAAGGTTATTATGATATTGCCATAATCTTATTAAATGTTATTATGATAAGTTTATATTATTAATAACAATGACATCTATTGTGAAGAGTATGCTTTTTCTATTTATTATTGGTAGTTCGATGTTATTGATTCTCTTGCTTTCTTCATCTCTTACTCTAAAAGTAACCGCAATTAATGAATCATTATATGCTAATGGTTCTGAATCGGCAAATATTGTTAAACCAAGCAGTCCCTCTGCTGGTTATATTGATAGTGGAAACAACAATGAGGTTACAAGATCTAATGCTAATCCTTTAAAGGTTTTTACTTCTTTTTATCCTGTCTATGACTTTGTCAAAAAAATTGGTAAGGATAAAGTTGATGTTTCTGTCATAGTTCCCAATGGGATGGAGCCCCACGACTTTGAGCCAACTGCAAAACAAATCAATGATTTGCAAAAAGCCGATGCAATTTTTGTTAATGGGATGGGCTTTGAATCATGGATTAATAAATTAAATAACGTCACTATAGTTGATTTGAGCAGGGACTTGCCCTTGGAAAAAAACACACAAATTTCCAATCCCCACATATGGCTTGATCCGCTTTTGGTTAAATTGCAGGCAAAAAACATACTAAACTCGTTGAATAACCTAGATCCACAAAATAAACTATATTATAACAATAATTATGTCCAATTTACCAATCATCTGGATAAACTAAATGTTGATATCATTTCTAATCTGACTAATTGCAAACTCCATGATTTTCTTTCTTTTCATGATGCCTTTGGTTATTTCGCAAATCGGTATGGATTAATTCAGCATTCAATCCAAGGCCTATCCCCTGAAACAGAGGCCCCACCGCAAAAGATAAGGGAAGCTATAGATCTCTCAAAACAATTGGGCTTGGATGTTGTTTTTACTGAGGATAACATGGATCCCAGATTGCCTGATACAGTAGCGCAAGAAATAAACGGTCAAGTTTTGACCCTAAGTCCTATCGAAACTATTTCCGATGAAGAAAAACAGATGAATAAAGATTATTTCTCAAAAATGTACGATAATCTAAACAACTTGAAAATCGCATTAAAGTGCACAAATTAGTTCCATAAAGTGTTTGTTTTGCTGTATTGCATTAGAACAAAAGTGAATCGGGTATGCTTGAAATTTTACAATATGAGTTTATCCAAAGGGCACTGATTTCCGGAATAGCGATATCTCTTAGCTGTTCTTTACTAGGGCTATTTTTAGTGCTTAAGAGATTTTCTTTATTTGGTGATGCAATATCCCATGTTGCTTTTGGGGGTATCGCTTTAGGATTGTTCATTAAATCCAACCCAATTTGGATTTCATTTATTGTTTCAGTTTTAGGTGGATTGGCGATGGTGAAATTAAACTCAAGCAAGAGGGTGTATTCTGATTCTTCTGTTGCAGTTTTATTGTCGTTTGGATTGGCAGTTGGCCTTGTATTTATTGGGTTATCCGGTGGTTTCTCTATTGACATAACCAGTTATCTTTTTGGGAGCATCCTTTTAGTCAGTCATGAGGAGACCCTGATCATTGTATTTCTTAGTACTGTAATTATATCATTTGTTATCGCCTTTTACAAAAGGCTAGTTTATTTGGTCTTTAATGAAGAACAGGCAAAAATAAGTGGACTGAATGTGACGCTATTAAATTATTTGTTTATTGTTTTAGCAACAGTTAGTATTGTGATTTCAATCAGACTGATCGGCGTATTGATGGTTTCATCACTGTTAATAATCCCTAATGTTGCTGCTTTGTTGCTTGGATATGGATTCAAAAAAACTCTTTTACTTTCAGCGTGCTTTTCTGTGCTGTCTGTAGCTATGGGAACAATTTTGTCATATGAGATAAATGTTACCCCAAGTGGAATGATTGTATTGGTGTCTACCGGCATATTTTTTTCACTAAGCGCCTCAAAATATGTTGCCTCAAAACTACCCCAAAAACAAAAATCAATAGGTCATTCTTAGTCTTTTTATTCCTGTATTGCTTATCCTTACCAATAATACTATTATTATTATTATTGTTATTAGCTAAATATACAATATACTATATTGTAGGGCTAATGGCGTTTGACTGTAAATTGCTGTATGCCTTTACTCAAACCCGTCCCTCCTCTCCCTACACGCCAATACTTCTCTCTTTCTCTCTTTCTTTTCACGCTCAAATTTGCATTTTTTGAACTGAATCATTCTGTTTTTTGGTGTTTTAATGGTCTTCACTGTTTCTTTGGTCGAATCGATAAGGGACACACAGGCGCATTTATTCCTGTGTTTCGCCCTTGACAATAATTAAAAAGTCAGAAGGAGTTGTTAAAGCAAATTGACTTATCTATAACTATTATATGCATAATCATATCTCAAAGAAGGGAGTTGCATACTCATTGGCAAAAAAAGCTGCCCTATGATAAAATGAAATAAATTAATAGGCAATGTACCTTTAATTTTTATTTATACATGCAGATAAACCTTGATGATGATAAAATTTCTTCTTTCCTTTCATTTATGGGTTATAATTCTCTTTTTCCTCCCCAGCAGTTAGCGATAGACAATGGATTGCTGGATGGGTCTAATGTTCTGGTTACCACCCCAACGGCAAGTGGTAAAACGCTGATAGCCATACTAGCCGCTATTAAATCCCTGGAAAAAGACAAGAAGGTGGTGTATTTGACCCCCTTGAGATCACTTGCCTATGAAAAATTCACAGATTTCAATGAAATCGATAAGTCCAAAATTTTTTCAAGAAAAATCAAAATAAAGATTAGTACCGGTGATTTTAATACCTCAAATACCCAATTAGGAAACTCTGACATTGTTATTCTAACCAATGAAAAGCTGGACTCTATTCTAAGACAAGGCGTTTCGTGGTTATCCAATGTGGGGCTTTTTATTTCAGATGAGATTCACCTGATTGGTGATTTGGACAGGGGTTCGGTATTGGAAATGGTTCTTACAAAAATAAAAAAATTTTACCCCGCTTCCCAAATCCTGGGTTTGAGCGCCACTGTGACAAATTCCCCTGAGATATCTGACTGGTTAGGGTGTAAATTAATAGAAAGCTCCTGGAGACCAACAAGGCTGTTGGAAGGGGTTTATTCGGATGGTGTCGTTTATTACAATGACGATTCCAAGATAAATGTTTCTGAATCAGGTAAGGATACATCATCCATGGCAGTGGACTTGGTATTGGATTCCATAAAAGATGGTGGCCAAAACCTTGTTTTTGTTGAAACCAGAAAGCGATCGATCTCATTAGCTAAAACATCTTCTGAAATAGTTTACAAAAACTTGTCTTTGGAAGAAAGAAAAACAGCGCTAAAGTATTCAAAATTGCTTTTGGAAAACAACGATGATACTGATTTGACAAAAACTTTGTCAAATTTGATATCATTTGGAGTTGGTTTTCACCATGCCGGGCTAAGTCTACCAAGCAGAGAAGTGGTCGAAAAGGCTTTTAAAAGCGGGGCCATCAAAGCCTTGTTTGCCACACCCACTTTAGCCGCCGGTGTCAACCTTCCCGCCCGTCGAGTTATAATCACAAATGTCTCCAGATATGATTTTAGATATGGAGCAAACATTCCAATAACTGTTCTTGAATACAAGCAGCTGTGTGGAAGAGCGGGCAGACCCCGATATGATACTTATGGGGAATCAATAATATTATCTGATCCCAGAACATATTACGAGGATATATATGACCACTATGTCTTGGGTACCCCTGAACCACTAAACTCCAGCCTTGGAAATGATGTGGCAATAAAAATCCATCTGCTGGGGACCATTTCCTCTTTTCTTGGAATCGATATTGATGACATCTATGACCTGTTTTCAAAAACATTCCATTCTTTCCAAAACAAAAACAGCTCCTCCCTCTATAACAAGATAGATACATCTTTGGATTATTTTATGGATGAGGGCCTGGTTAAGTTTGAAAACAATAGGTATTATGTTACCACATTTGGTAAATTAGTATCTGGGCTGTACCTTAACCCTGAGACCGCTGTAGCGTTTAAAAAAATAATAAAATCCGTCAAACACCACTCCCTAAAAACAAATAATGTTTTCGGTTTCTTGCACATAATTACCACGAGCCCAGATTTTTACCCCAAGTTCTCTTTTAGGAAACAGGATATCGAGGAATTCAGTATTATATTCTATAATAACTACGATGAGTTTTTTTTTGATGTGGACGTGATGGATTGCTCAAGAAGCCTTTGGACCCTATACGAATGGATCAACGAATCCACTGAAAAGAGAATTCACGAAAAGATGGGAATAGACCCAGGTGATGTCCATAGGATTGTTGAGGTTTCAAAATGGTTGATAACATCTATCTTTGAAATAGCCAAATTGCTTGGAAGAACCGATTTGCTTCCCGTTATCTTTTCACTTGAAAACAGGATAAAACACGGCGTGAAGATGGAACTTGTTCCGTTGGTCCAAATCAAAGATATTGGAAGAGCTAGAGCCCGTTCTCTGTATTCAGCTGGAATCCGTGTCCCCAGCGATTTATTATCAATATCTGAAACCAGTTTATCATCGATTCCAAAAATAGGGCCAAAACTGGCTAAAAAGCTGAAAAAAACATATGGTTAATTAGTTATTTGGCCAAAACAAATCAAGGCAAAACAAATATCTTTATCCGTTGATGATGCTTTTAAACTTCTCCTGGATTGACAATTCCCAAATTACTCAATTCTGAGCCTATTCCATAACCCACCAATGCTATACCTGTACCCAGCAAAGACATCTCCAATCCACCTTTCCACCAACTTTTCTTTGCCATTTTGCCTTTAATTGCGCCTATCAAAAACGAAAACGACAAACTAATGGAGATTGCAATCATCAATGCTATAAAATTTGTAATTAACCCTGTCTTGACAATAAAATATGGAACAATCGGTAGAATCCCTCCTATCAAAAATGATATAAACATTACTAGCGCTCCCTTGATGGGTGAACCTATTATCTCCAAATTGAGGCCCAGTTCCTCAGTAAGCATCGTCTTTAGCCAAACCTGTTTGTTTGAAATAATTTTGTTTACCACAATATCCAGCTCGGTTCCCAAGAAACCCTTTGACTTGTAGATTTGCTCTATCTCTTCTCTCTCTCTATCCGGATAATGCTCTATCTCGTATTCTTCTCTTTTTATCTCTGACTCCAGAATTTCCCTTTGGGATTTAACTGCAAGGTAGTTTTGTACCGCCATCGCCTTGGCACCTGTGAACATGCCTATCAGGGCTGCAAGAATAACAATGTCTACCCCTATTGATGCCCCACCTACACCTGCCACTATGCCTAAAGATGTGTTGATTCCATCTCCAAAACCAAACACTATATCCCTAATGTAATTACTTTCCTTAATGTGCGGCTCAACATGAAATTTCCTATTACTCAATGACGTCTTTATGGTATCCATAAAATAATATAATCTTTCAATACTTTTTCCAGGGCTTGCTATTGGATTTAACGGTAATCACTGATTTATGGATTCTAACTTTGGTGGCATGGTAATGCGTATATGATACGGGAGTATAATGCCGTCAAAAGTAATGTATTACGTTTCCTTTGTTTGCTTTAGCAGCATAACAGAATATAAATATTAAATATAATGCAATGCTATATACACTCTATAACAGGATCTGTTATGGTTAATGGTGAAAGAAATGTGAGTTACAATAAACTAACAGCAGAAGAGGAAAAAGTCATTATAGGTAAAGCCACCGAGTTTCCGTTTACTGGCAAATATGATGGTTTTTATGAAGATGGGACATATATCTGCCGAAGGTGTAACGCTCCCCTTTTTTCGTCAAAAAGCAAGTTTAGCTTTGGATGCGGATGGCCAAGCTTCGATGCAGCATTGCCAAACGCAATAGAGCGTTTACCCGATCCCGATGGAATGCGAACAGAAATAGAATGCGCAAACTGTGGTGCCCATTTGGGACACGAATTCAAAGGGGAGCATTTGACCGACAAAGATACGCGGGAGTGTGTTAATTCGTTATCGATTCAGTTTGTTTCAAAGGAAAAGGAGTTGCCAAAAACAATTTATGAATGATGATATGACTGAAACCGCAACATTTGCAAACGGGTGCTTTTGGTGCACAGAAGCAGTATTCAAAAGGCTTAAAGGAGTCAAATCTGTTCTACCCGGATACGCAGGGGGAACGGTAAAAAACCCATCCTACGATCAGGTTTGCGCAGGTAATACCGGACACGCAGAATCAATCCAGATAAAGTTTGATCCCAAGGTAATACCTTTTGAAAAGATTCTCGACATCTTTTGGCACACCCATGATCCAACCACCCCCAATAGGCAAGGCAATGACATTGGCACACAGTACAGATCTGCAATCTTTTTCCATAATGAAAAACAAAAAGAGATTGCAGAAAAATCAAAAAAAGACCTTGAAGATAAGGGCGTATATGAAAATTCGATTGTGACAGAAATCACTCCAATCAAAAATTTTTATGTTGCAGAGGATTACCATAAGGATTATTATGACAATCATCAAGACGCTCCCTATTGCAATTATGTGATTGATCCCAAAATTCACAAGCTACTCCAACGCTACGGATCTGACGTGATAGAAAAATACAAATAGATACAGCATATGGCAAGAAGGCAGTTAACTGGACTTTGCTATTTTACGTCAGTTTTTGTTATCATGTGCAATACCGAAAGAACATTTCCTGATAACCATATTAGTTTCCGACACACCAAGACTCTAATTTTTAAAAAATGTAAATGCCTAAACCTGTGAACAAAGAAAGAAAGATTGTATTTGTTATATTTGATAAAAAGATAAAAAAATTATTTGCATTAAAAAAGCTAAGGGGTTAGGGATGCTTGTGCTTGATCCAAAACCCTGTTGATCTCATTGACTGTTTGCCTGATGCTGTCTAGTGGTGCGTTACTGTTTATTTGATCCCTTAACCTCTCTCTCAACAGCTCCTCGCCTTGGCCTGACAGCTCCTCACCAATGGATGCCTCAATATGCTCAAAATTGTCCAAATAGGCTGCTGTTGCCACCTCATTGGCCTTTACAGTGTCGTTGGCTGAATACGCTGATATTGTTTGATTAAGCAATGATCTGATGTTGGATATGTAGTCTTGGGCGCTTTTTCCCTCATTGGCTGTTGATGATGCCGCTGATGTGCTGTTGCCTGTGTTGGTCAATGATTCCGACAGCTCATGGTTGATTTCCTCTACTGTTGGATTTATTTCAGATGGGTCTTTTAGCTGTTGAGCAGAGCTGGTCAAGTTATTAAATAATGCTGATATTTCATCTCTCTCTGTTGTTATTGATTTTGTGTTGTTAAATATGTCATCAGCCCTGTTGATAAAAGCCGAACCATCCTGATACTCCAGCATCATTACGATTTTTCCGTCCTTTACTCCTTCTGCATATTCTTCTTGAAATGTTGTAAGCAGGTCCTGAATTACTGTTATGTTGTGGTTTGTGTCATTTAATGTTGCTACGGGTATAACAGTAGCTATAACCTTATCTGACAGGTCCATTGAGCTTTGTGCTTGTTCGCCAAACTCCTCATTGGTGCTGTTGTTGGATGGTGATGCCAAATTGGATAGGGAGTAAAGTTCATTGATATAGGTATCGTTTAGTTTTGGTTCTGTGTTATTGAGTGGTATGGTTATCAGTCCAACAACTTCGTCTATGGGATGAGTTGTGTGAACATATGCCAGTGTGTTGTTATTGTTGTTTCTGTTTTCCTCTGCTTGTTCGATGTGGCCTTTAATCTGCTCAATGTTTGAATGGAAATCGACATAATTGGTCTCATTAGCCTGTGTGCTATTATCTTGAGCGAATGATGATGATGATGGTGTAATGGTGTTGTATGTTACTGAAGATATCACAGCTACAACAATTGCAAGAATTACCTTTCTTTGAGTGTTTGTAAACATGCGGTTTTTTTATTTTGTAAATCTATTTAATTCAATGTACAATTATCCTTTTTGAGAATGAGTTAAAAAAATAAATACTTTATCTTTGTGTACCTATTATATTATAGCAATAGAGAATCATAACTATCTTTATATTTTTGTTAGGCATACCTAACTATGTCTGTGAATATGCGCCATAGACACAAATAATCAAAAGCGCTAAAACACCAAATCCATGCAATGTCGTATCCATTGGACTCATTTGTTATCTGGGAAACTACAGTTACCATGATATTAAAGGAGTGACTATTGTAATGATATTTTATATTTGCAATATTCACTCCTTTACTTATTATTCATGGTAACATACAGGTTATCATAATAAATAAACAGATTTTGTGGGATTAAAGGCAAACTCCGTAGATCCAAGGTCAGATGAATGGTCATTAGGCATTCTGTCATCTTCAGAGACTTTAACTATCGCTTAAGGGTAAGGTTGAACGCTAACTGTAAATTTGGGTGAACCTTGCCATGCACAATCTCCATTATTTTATAGGGGCTTTCCTTTGATTCAACAGATTTCTTTAACTCGTATACTGCACTGCCAAGATCAGATTTTGCTTTATTGATATAGGTAGACTCGGAGGAAGTTCCGTTCAATTCGTTACTATATAGTTCTATCATCCTATCCGAAAGCTCTAATGTGCTAATATAACTGGGCTTATCAATCATCGGGGCGGCGGCGGCGGCGGCAGCAGCAGCAGATGAGTTTTCTTGATGCATAGTATGGTTATTTTGACTATTCGAATTTGCAGTATCATCTGATTTGTTTTGAGAATTAATGATGCTTGAGAAATTCATACTTAACATAATGTTTGAAGGTACTCCAAATGCATGGCCATAGTTTCTGAGAACCTCATCTGCTAGATTTGCAACTACTAATGCAATGACGGTATTGTTGTAGAACTGATCACTGTTTACAGTAAAAGAGTCCTCGCTTATCAGAATATCTTCCAATATGTTTTCAGTATTTTCAATATGCTCAATATAGCTTGAATTGTTGTTGTTGCTGCTGACTGGAATGCTGTCGTTTAAGAGTCTGTTTTCTATTACGAGCATATTAATCAGCGTAAGAAACGATGAATTATCGTCGGTATTGAAATTGTGCGCATAAGTGATCATGCCATTAATGTTTGTGAATGGCAGGAAAACTGCCAACATAATTAAAAATGGTGTTTTATTCATTGTAATAGCAAAGGAACTAGTTAATTATTGTTGATTGTTATGATGGTGTCTCTCTGTTGTATACATATTAAAAAAGATATTGGAGTTGTAGCGCTTATTGTTGTTATAGAGGCTTGAACACCACAATACGTGAGTTGCCAGTGTCCGCAACATACACGGTTCCGGACTCCTTGTCGACCCCAACACCCTCTGGGTCCGTTAGTTGGCCATCCCCTGAACCGGTGGAGCCAAACTTGGTCAAGAACTGGCCCTCGCTTGTGAACACCTGGACCCGGTTGTTGTTTTTGTCTGTGACATAGATGTTGTCCTTGGCGTCGATTGAGAGACCGGATGGGCCCTGGAACTGGCCATCAGCAACACCCTTTGTGCCCCATTTAGAAACGAAAGCGTCGTCGTTTGTGAACTTTTGGATTCTGTTGTTTCCGTAGTCCGCTATGTACACGTTGCCCTTGGAGTCAACTATTGCGCTTTCAGGTTTTGATATTTGCCCGTCAGCCTCACCCTCTGAGCCCCATTTTTTCACAAACTGGCCTCCATTTGTGAACACCTGGACATTCGCAAGGTCCCTGTCCGTTACAAACAGCTTTCCCTGGGCGTCATTTGCTGGAACGTGGGGGTGCAGGAACTGGCCATCGCCTTCACCCTCTGAGCCCCATTTTCCCAGGAACTGGCCATCAGCTGTGAACTTTTGGATTCTGTAGTTAAACTGGTCTGCTATGTAGAGGTTGCCCTCCTGGTCTATGGACAGTGCGGATGCCTTGTGGAACTGGCCATCGCCCTCACCACCCTCGCCAAACTTTGCCAGAAACTTGCCATTGGGGTCAAACACCTGGATTCTGTGGTTGGCGTAGTCTGGAACGTATACCTTTCCGTTGTAGAAGTCAACATCGTTTTGCCCATCAAACTGGCCATCGCCCTCACCCGCAGAGCCCCAGTTTGTGAAATAGGTAAAGGCCATGCTTTCTGATTGCGCATACGATGACATGCTTGTAGGCATCGAAAATGCAAAGATAAAAACTAAACAAGCAGTAATTACTGGTATTTTCTTATTTCTCACAACTTTGAATAAAGTTACATAATAATATAAACGGTGTTTTAATTTTCCATTCAAAGAGCAAGACTGACATCTCTATGCCATATTATATTACCCAATGGGACTCGGATTGACAAATAGTTCTCCAATGCTGTGTGAAATATCTGTCTGTATCCATCACGTTAAAAATCAAAAAAGTAATATTTAGGCCGCATTGGCCTAAATACAGATTTCTCTTTGTTGGTAAATCCATGTTTTTCATTTGAAGAAAAACCCAGTAATAATGACAATATGGTAACACAAATGGATAAAGAAAAGGAAATAAATTGCAAATATTTTATTTTTTATAATAAAAATTAATATTGTATAATGCAAAGTAAATAACTGTCAAATTTTTGATTTGGTTATACTTTCAGAGGCATATTGCCTAATCTATATACAAAAGAAAATGAGTATTGATGTCATTTGCGATTAAGAAATGGTTTGAACATATGGATTATGATGATAACATGATTCAATTTCGGTCTCTAATGCATAAGTGATAACTAGGTATCAAACTCAAAATAAGCCGTATTTTTTTAAAATTAAATTCTTAGGTATTGTACTGTTATAATGGTATCTGTATAATTATTTCTGATTCTACAACAAATAAAGAATATTGTTACTGTTAAAAGCCGATTAATATACTTTCTGTGGGTTTCAATTTTAAGGATCGTTACATGGTTTAAATGCAATAATTTTGCAGAAGAACATTATGATAAAATCTTCTGGTAAGGATTAATAGTATAATAGTATAATATTCATCCAACATCCTTTATATATGCTAATATTAGCCAAACCAAGATCGTTACAGATTTTTTGAATCCTTACAATAGTTACAATAGTCTTAACTACATTTGCGATACTGTTACTAGGTGAGCTGGTGGAAAAAAAATAGAAATTGTAATGATATTGCATGACTTTTTTACGGTGGTTTCTATTATGACGGGTGCCGGTATTATCGGTATACTAATGTTTAGCTCCGAGACAATCCGTGGCTCGATATTTTCGATGCAAATGCTCGCGGTACTTTCAGCCGCTTCTGTTTTTATGGTAATATTGACAGGGGGTTTACGGGTATGTGTACTATAGGTTACCTGATGATGATAGTGCCAAGTCAATAATAAACAGGACCTTTCATTTGCTCATGCTCCAATGTTTGAAACCATGGAATACCTTGGGTTGTTGGGTTAGATCTGGGCCACACTCATAGCTTATCTTGTGATTCACTGGAAAGAGAAAATGTTTACGTATACTAGTGCCAAATACACTGTAGTGTCGCTGATTGCCATTGGAATTATCTATGCACTTGTTATATCCCTGGCAGGAATAGTCCCTGCCAAGATTGCATCGGTACAAGGCTAGTGGTTGTTGATAAAAAATGGAGTCAACAACCGGCAAAACCATTTTTACTTCCAATGGAAAGGTGGCTGCAGCAATTATATCCGCATCTATTGGGATCGTTCTAATGGGCGTGTTAACATACACAAGAAAATCTCTAAAAGATACATTGGAAATTTGGGAACCCATTGCGGCGGTTGGAGGAATCTGGCTATATGGATACCTAGTTTGGATTGTATCCTGGGGAATCCTATACAAGGTGCTGGGTAAAAGACAAAAAGTTAGGAATATGAGAATTTGGCTTGCAGTGTTCTTTGTGTCTTTGGCGATTTCGACTATATTGATGGAGGCAAGCTTGACGTGGCCACGAATATTCTGATTTTTTTTAAACAAGCCATCCATTTGATAGTTTTACAACCCACAATGGACATTTTGGACTATCATAAAATATTATCATATTTTTATTTCAGATCATCATAACAGTCTGATCCTCAAGTGGATCTGTTCTCTTAAGCAATATCTGCTCTCAATTCTTGTAGTTGAAACTGATGTATAAAACTTTGAGTAAAGGGAATCAAGGTTTGGAATGTATGTGAATAATTTGGGAAACTATGTGAATTAGAAGTCTATAATATGAAATTAATTTAAATATTATAGGGAAAATAATTAATATTCTGTATTTAAAATGCTGTTTAATGAGATAGCCTATCTTTTTGCGTTTGCAATAGCTGGTTTACTGATTGGATTTGTGGGTGGCATGGTTGGACTGGTATTAGGGGTGGTTAGGTTTCCACTGGTTTTAGGTGCATAAACTACTGCAAGCATTGCCGCAGGAACCAATTTGGGTATAAGCACACTTGGCTCCATAGCTGCCGCAATCAGTCATTATAGGCAAAATAATGTGGATTTTCAAGTTTTTATTACTATGTCTATAACTGGAGCAATCGGGGCGTTTATTGGCTCCTTTTTAACCAGGTTTGTTCCAATGGCATTATTGCTTGGCACCATATAGGGGTGATAGTATCCTATGAGGCATTTTCACTTATTAAAAACTCAAACAAAACAGAAATCCAATCCAAAAAAAAGTCTTATGGTGGGGAAACTGATTTTAATTTCAGACTTGAAAAAGGATTAAAAAGTAAGTCAATGTTTATTGAGTCTTCCATTGGCTTTACAGTTGGCTTTCTTGGGGGACTTGTAGGTCTGGTATTAGGAAGCATAAGGATGCCTGCAATGATATCCATCCTCAAATTAGAACCAAAATTGCTGTGGGAACTAACTTGGCCTCTGCTTCTGTAATGGGTACAATAGGTTTTATTGGCATGTTTTGAACAATAATGCCGATTACCTTATTTTAATGGTGATGGGTCCTAATGCAATGATTGGAGCATATTTAGGTGCAAGATACACCAGCAAGTTCAGTGACTCTAATCTTAAACTCATGATTGGAATCGTGTTGGTTATAGTTGCAGTCTCTATGTTTTGGAGAGTTTTGGTTATCATGTATAATTAACAATTATTTCTAGTGACAGTAAAGTTAGGAAAAACCATGGCCTTGTTATTTGTTTATTATGTGATGTCCAATAAGAAAGAGACCTTAGTTTGGAAAAAATATGGCATATTCTTTACATGTTTCTTTAATTATGTTCTGCCGATACAATAATCTCATGTTCATATGTCATTTGTTAAAACAAATCACTATCTGCTATGCATGGCCATAAATGGGTGGAGGGAATGGGATTTGAACACCTTTCTTGTATTCACGGGTTTATATGAAAATACAATTTTTTTGATTTTAAATATTATATTAGTTTAGCTATAAAGCAATTATCTAAGAATAACAGGATTTGAACCTGCAATCTCTCCCTGCTTCTTAACCATGTTGGACCAACAACTCGCACACATATTTTTAAAAAATACAAGTTTTTAGGAATGACCTTTCCTATGACCTTGAAGAAATTGAATCTCTGACTTGGAGAGAAGAGACATATGTTTAAGTAGATGGCAAAAAGTATTAAACGTTTAACTCATTTGGCCGTCGCCTTGCAAATGCCTAAGAAGGTCCCCATTATTGATTTTAGATATATTTGGGGCTTTATTGCCGCATCTAAAATCACCTAACTACAAAGACTAAAGGTTCTATTTTAAATACGTTGAATAACGCCACTATCTTCATTATAATATGTAGGTTTATCATTCAATACCCTCATCATCATATGAAACATTTTGCGTCATTTCCTTTAGTAAAAGATGTTAGTGTTCTTCTGCTACTCCACCTTCATCGGATGGAATGTTTTCATTACTGTTTAGAGTAGGTATTTGGCCATCATTTGATGTTTGTACATCTTCTGTGATTCCATCCATTGAAGGGGTATTTTCATTGTTGTCATTAGTTGATGTTGGTGGTTGTTCTAAAACCCCGCCTTCTCCTGGAAACACCGACTCGCCTGTTGTTGGAGGCTGTGTTACTTCACCTGTTGGTGGTTGTTCTAAAACACCGCCACCATTACTTGGAGGTCTGACAGAATCAGGTATCTACTGTAGTCCATTTGAAGTTCCTTATCTCCACATTTTCCTGTAGATGAGTCACATGTCTAACAGTATTCTTGCCCTAATATCTGACCAGGAACCATTTCTCTCCAACAACACGTGCTTATTGCAGACCCAGGCTCATAGTCTTTGAGTGTACATCCCCCATTCTCCCAACGATGGTCCTTTGATGCTGCGAATACAGTGGATACTACAGAAGAACTAGAGAATAGTGATGCAACTGATACCGATATAACAAAAACCATTAATTATTTATTCAATTAATCGATTTTAATTAGAACTTGTTATTATGCCTTAAGATTGTATTTATTGAAAATAATCTTATAACATAACATAATCCTCAATATTTCAAAAGGGACTAGAAACAATGTTATCTTATGGCGGCCTTATGGCCGCCGCCAACCCATAAAATCAATAATCCTAATTTCACTCATTCAAGCATCCTTTCATTATGGGATAACAAGCTTTTAATCAAGCAATGCAATAAATTACTAACTTTGCAGTAGACTACAATATCCACTATTGCAGAGGGATTGCTATATTCTGGCATAACCTATAATCGGTTTTTTTATCATAGTACTAGGTGGTATTTATCGCAAACCTGTTCTTGTTGCCTAACAATAACCTCTTTTAAATTGTAAAAATTACACTTTTTTGTTTTAGAGTATATATTACAAAGCTATGGGCATCAACGAATCCTTTTGTTTCGGAATTAAGTCTATCATAGAATTTGAGCAAATCTGTGTCCCATGTCTTTGAAGAACCTGAATCATACGCACAGAGAATGGACATGGGCAACGTGAGTTTTTTGCCAAGCACATACTCAAGTTTGTGCCATTGCTCCACAAGGCCATGTGAAATGAAATAGGCGGACAGATCCGCTGCAACTCTAACACCTTTTTTGCCTTTGGAAGTAAACATATCTGAGATGGATTTTGTAGCATTAATCCAATTGTCAATGTCTGGATTGTTTGGATTCTTGTATATTTCCTCCCCCCTCAATATAATGAGGCTGCCATCACCAGATTCTCCTTCATGTTGACAAGTGTTAATTCCATGTTTTTGCATTGATTTTCTTACTTCTTCTGCAGACTCTGTTGCAGTAAGGTACACAACCCCCCAGTTATTATCAAGGCCAGATTTAACAAAAGCAAAGTGAATCCGCTGCATTTCCTCCTTGGTGAAGAAAAAAACACATCCATGCTCTCCAGGCCTTAAGTCATGTAAAAACTCTTCCGGAGACGCATTAACCCTGTCTCTGGATTCTCCTGGCATAACCAATGTGTTTTGGATATGCTAAAAACAATATAAAAATTATCTGATGGTGAGATAAATCTATACTGGCATTTGAAATTGAACTATCTGCTCCAAGAATTTTGCATAAAAAGTCTAATGAATCAAGTATGATATGAGTGGAGGAACATTTTTGATGTAAAAGAACTTCAGGATACTTGGCTTGTAGATAACTGAAAAACGAAAGAATCCCATGCAGCCAGGTGTCAAATCACTTGGGCTATAAAGGAATAGAGGATGCATAAACTTGGCCATCGCCACTACATAAGACATTAGAATCACAATAATCAAACCATAACTTACATCCACTGATGATATAACCACAAGTCAGCAAACAACCTCTCTTTGAAGGTTAAAAACAAATGAGGTTAGATAACATTATTCTCTTCTTTTTCACTATCGCAACCATCAGCATCACCATCAAACAATAAGAAATCTTTCTAAATCCACACTGGTCCTTATGTTCTCCAAAGCTTCTCCAATGGGCTGATTTGGTGTGAGGAATTTTTCAGTTCTCAAATACGCTTTATCCCCAATCACTTTGACATATGCTCTAAGGGCTTTTTCCACCAGTGGCATTTGCATGGCAGGCAATGCCAGTTGGGTTATGCCATCAATCTCAATGTCCTTGTTAACGTCACAGCGCGTTAGGATCCATTTGCTGACAGGAGGAACAATGATTCCCCTTGTGTCGGAGAGGAGATCATGCTGGCTCTGTTCTACCCTGCCAAGGAAGGCTATAATAATGGAGATATCCTCTTCCTCATGGATACGAAACGGATTCTCGCTGCACTCTAGGTATATCATCACAGTGCCATTGTGGAAGAAGATGTATTTCACATTCAGAGGACACTGAAGGCTGACCTATTCTTTGATTATAGGTTTTGGCGCCGCCTAAAGCAGCGCCGGTTAATATATCATTATAATACTAATCAAGACCTGATTTGGCTACAGATATCTCATTGTGTATAATAGATGCTCTTATTTTTTATTAATAGAAATGCATTGTTACGGCGGCCATAAGGCCGCCACTAATTCATCGTCACTATTGGTAATGGACATATTATTCTATGTATTTCTCAACGCGAAGGTGTTAGAATCTCGGTATTATTTGGTGATGATGGATTTACTAGTTCCCTGTTGTGCAAGACTATAAGATGTGGTAAAGTTGAAGGCATGGGTTTTGTGGATTCCTCGTTAGTATTAGTTTCCCGTATGTTCCAAGAAAGCCACTTAACGCTTTGTTAGATTCTTCTGGAGATAACTCGGGGATCCTAAGATTGGCTCTTTCAGCCGGTGATTGGTTAATAACATACCAATTTGGTTTTTCTTCATTAGGTAACGAATTAAATTCTTTTCTATATAATGATGAATTCCGTAAAGCAGTTGTAAACTCTAAAGCTAGTCTGTTCAAATATTAATTCAGAAATGTTTGAATGTAATAGGACAAGAAACCTTATTAAATATGCTTTGTATTTGTACTTCCTTGGATTAAGCCTTAGAAATACTTCAAAGGCATTAGAGTCACGTGTAGAGAGAGGTTGTATTGCAGTATGATATTGGATACAGAAATTCGATCCAAGAGAGGGTTACCAAAATAAAAAGAAGATAAGAATACCTGTTTTTATAATAGATGAAGCACAAATACAAAATGGCAATGCTGAGGCCTGGTCACGGATAGCAATAGAACCAATTCATAGAATGGTTTTAGGTGTCAATCTTTCAAGACATAGGAATATGCTTGTGGTAGAACCATTTCTCAGATCACTAGTTCAATTATATGGTAAACACATAATATATTAAAATGATGGTGTGCTTTGTATCCTGAAGCATGGACTACTTTGGGTCTTAAACATAGACTACATTCAACGTTTGAAAAAAGCATCATTGAAAGAGCTCTAAGTATATTAAGGATAGAAATGAAGGTTTTGATTATTATTAGACTATAGGAAGAAATTAGATTGTGAGCTGACAAGCCTTAACTTAACAGCACCTGTATGCCAAAGGAAAACTTTATCTATTTGATTTAGTAATTGGCGATATGAAGGAATTAAGTATTTTTATTCGTGCTGAGAATCTCCCTAAAGTAACTGAAATTCTAAATAAGCACAATGTCGGTGGTTTTGCTTTTTATGAGGTAAACGCTAGAGGTCGGACAAAAATCAAAGAAGTACATGAGATGGTAAGTGCCTATATGACGGGGAGGAAAACTACTCCAGAACATGAAAAGAGAACTAAGGTTGAAACGATTGTACCTGATTCATCTGCAAATCAAATCATTGACGATCTCGTAAAGATACATTCGGGATCTGAGGCACATGGGATGATCTTTGTTAAAGAAGCTGTAAATGCTCATGAAATAGGAACAACACAAAGTGGCGATGCTATATTAACTGTTAAAAAGTAGATCCTAAAATTGCTCCTGCTTTAGGAGCTGTAACTGATTTTAAGCCATGGACGCACGGATTAAATTTTCAAATTCTTTCCGAACTGTCTATACACCAATTCCAGATCAATTTATTTCGGATATAATTTATAAGTAATCTCAACTCCTCTAGATCAATCCGAGAGTTATGTTGGCGATGTTCTTAGATTTAGACTCCGAGGATGGGATAATAAACAAATACACAGGGGATTCATTTCCATCTTCTTATTCTTCTACCGATATGGAAACTGACCAAACACCAGAAGAAGGAAGGAACTGAGGAAGAATCAACAATACAATTGACAGAAGAGAAATTAGACGTAACAAAAAGAACTTCAGAAAGCCAGGCCACAATTACAAAAGAGCCAACAACCGAAACTAAAACAGCTGAGGTTCCCGTAACACAAGAGGAGATAACCATTGAAAGAATGCCTCCAAGTGGACAAACAGAAGCACGAACACCTGTTTCATCCACAGAGAATGTAACAATACCTGTAAAAAAAGAGGAAGTTGACGTAACAAAGATACCTTGTGTCAAGAAAGAAGTCGTTGTAAAAAAGAAACCTGTCAGGGAAACAAAACAAGTTTCAGAAGAAGTACGTCTGAAAAAGTAAACACATCTAACGTCGAATAAGAATCACAATATTCTTTTTTTTAACATAATACTTTCTATAAAAATACCATTGTGAAATCCAGGTCTTGCACAACAATGCAATGTTAATCGATGCCCATAATCAATATAATAGATAAATGCTTCTTTAACATAATTATAACATATGATCAAACCTAGTAAATCTATTGCCTAATTAGCAATATATAAAATTCAAAAAAATCCTTTGTTAAATATCGTGTTAAAATTAGTAATGTTGAAAAATCTGATAACCCAAGATCGTCATTCTATTGCACATATGAGAAAAAAAGAATATCGTACATTTAGACTGTTCAAATACCTGAAACATAGTATAAAAGCATTGCAAGAGGGCCATTAGGTCTGACCTATTATTTGGTTATGGGTATTGGCGCCGCCTAAAGCGGCGCCGACTTGATATCAACTATATCTTTATTATATTCATTATTCGTATTATATCTGGCAACAAAGGGATCACGTTTTCGGACATAACTTTTACGGTCTGGAGATAAACCACCATTACTATAATGTTGCAGAGTTAATAAAATATGCATTTTTGTTATATACCCTTTTTAAGGAAAAGCGTATCATCAATATATCTTTGAACTTTTCTTAAACACTGAAGGAAATTGAACAGGAAGAAAACACTTGGCTAGAAAATAACAAGGATTTGGAGCTATATTTTACAAGTTTTCTAGACGTAAATGTTGATGAAATAAATGGGCTGACTAATGAGGCATTTTATACACTAAAGCAATTCCTTTATGAGGATTACTTGTCTGTAAGTCAAATAGCCCATATTCTGCAAAAAACGGAATTTAAAGCAGCTCCTAATCATGTAAAAGAAAAGATTAGATAAATTTTTTAAACTGGGTTTAATAAAAAAGACCAATCCTTCCACCTCCCTTCCAAAATCAGTCATAATACAGAACAAGCAGATACTATAAACTGACAAGTATTGGTTTGTTTTATGTACTAAAAGAAATCAAGATAAATGACGTAAGAGAAAGCCCGATTAATGATTGTAGGGTTAAAATATTTAATACTTATGGAAATGATCCTCTGTTTCAAATTTTTATCTATAACCTAATAGACAAGGACTTACTTTACCGTATTACCGATGATGTGATCTTGTGGGAAATTGTCAATTATATAAGACAAGTATGCCAAGTGATTGATAAAGAATTAAAACTTTTCAGGGAATTTTATAAAAACGGAAAGATTGAGGAGCATGGCATAAAATGGAATTATAGTTTAAAAAACGATAGGGCAAAATGGAATGAGTTTTGTCATGGTTTAGCAGGTAGTGTTATCCTTGTGCCTTTTTATCCTGGAATTAACTCAAGTGATTCGATTGTCAATACTTATGTCTCTTCTAATCGCCTTTCTTTTGAATGTGATATCACCGTATACTCAATAGAAATAGACGAAAAGAATAGCAAAGCTAAATTATTAAGGAATGACAGAGAATATGAGAACATCTCTATTAAAAAGACACCCAATTGCTTTATCTTATATAGAACAGAATACCGGGATAAACGTGATTATTTATTATCGAGGTTACCTCGGTTTTGTGTCTCTGTTGTTGAACGTTTAAAACTTCAATTTGGATTCTCTATTTTACAATTATTCAATAAACCCAGTGAGCTTTACCTTTACTACCTTTTAAAAGATGAATCTACAAGACAATATGATTCTATATTAAAAGAATTAGCAAAGGATAAAGGGATCAGACAACTAATAAATGAAATAAATAATGACTTCAGAGAACACTATGATGAATTTATAAGATATGGTGGATAGGATTTAATTTTATTTATTTTACTTTTTTTTCTAATACCTCTGGTTTCACATTGATCAAAGCAGGATTTTGCTGGATAAGTAAGAATATTTTAGTCATGCCGTTTTTTAATGACTCTACATCGCTTTCCAATCTGTCCATTTTTTGCTTATCTTTATTTCTTGCCTCATTATACGAATCATAAGATAATACCATTTTGCATTTTCACAAAATGGCGATTCCTGCTTATTGGATTCACTACAATTAGGACACTGTATTGATTTTGAGAGTATCTTGTGTATCTGATTCGTTTTCTTTGATAATTCCTTTTACCTTGAGTATGGATTTCGATGATTCACTTCCAAAATAGTGAATATATCTTTGTGGCATCTTACTGGTTATGGACCATCCTGCATGATTTCTCAGAATGTGCTCTTTGACCATTTTTGATTTTTCAGTTAATGCGGAATGGCGAAAAATATACAAGTTCCAAGGTTTGGTCAACATATTCCTTATGTAGGATTTTTCAACTTCTGGAACTTTTTTATCTTCAAGAAGTTTATGAAAAAGATTACAATATTGATTCTTATATCTTTTTAATAATCCGTTAACTGATAGTTGATTTGATGTCGTTACATTACTATTGTTACTACCGTAGTTTTGTCGCTCAATGAAACAAAAAGCCATTCATCGCGATTATTTCCATTGGATGATTCAAAATCCATTCTTTAAGGTATGGGATGCAATCTATAAGAGGAAGAGTTCTAGGACCAGTTTTTCCATCTACTGTAACTTCTGCATATTGTATGTTATCAGTTGATATCTTGAATTTTATATCCTTGATCTTTAGGTTTAAAAGTTCATGTGGTCTAGCAGATGTATCAAAAGCCATAGCGTGATAGCATCTATCGCGTGAATAAGGACAATACTTCAAGAATATGGCATGTTCCTCCCCGGTCCACATATAATCTGGTTTATATGGAGATTTTTCCTTTCTTGGGAGTTGTCTTATGCCTTTCATACAATCCGGAGTTTCTATTTTTCTAATGTCTGGCTCATTACGATTGTATAGCCATCTAAAGAATTTTAAAAATAACATTTGTCGTGCATTCCATGTTCCTATGCTCCTGTGAGTTGGATCTACTGTAGAGGATTTCCTGAGACTATTAAGATAGTCTAGTATGTCCTCCTTTGTCATTTCGTAGAATGTTTTTTTATGAAGAAAATGTCTGGATAAATGAACAAATTTCTTTATCTTTGTTTCCTTAGTAGATTCCTTTATATTTATTTCATTTTGCTCTGCAACAATATAATCACATATTGTTTTTAGATTGTTGGAATTGATTTGTAAGACTTCGTATAATATTTTTGAAATATATGGTTTAAGATACTGTGTAATATGTTCAATTTTTCTTTTTAAATTTGCAGTATCTTCTAAATTATAGGATAAGGATTTTTCAGTTGTTATAATGGGAATATCGTAATTTTCATTGGAATCTTTTATTTTGACCGAATTATTATTATCGTTCAGAACTTCATTAACTGTATCTCCCTTTCCTCTATCATAGGTTTATTATATTAAAGTTCTTGTTTTTTTAAGATAAAAGCATTCTGTATAAACCCGTGAATGGAGTGGAGGGAATGGGATTTGAACCCATGACCACCTGCGTGTAAGGCAGGTATCCTAACCAGTCTAGACAACCCCTCCAAAAAATATTTTAAATTGTAATGATCTAATGTTATTAAACGTTTGTTTTGATCTTGGAAAATGAGGGCTTTTCGGTACTAATTCGTTGCTTTATGATGATTATGTGATGGTGGTGGTGGTGGTGGTTGATGCTGATACCTTTATCATATGGTTAAACATCTGCATATAGTGAAAATTCATGGGGATGGGGTCTGATGGTCACATCTACGTGATCCTTTACCTCTTGTATGATTATTGAATCAATAATATCATCATCAAAAATTGGCTTTAGGAATTCTCTGTCATTACTTAACTCCTCATATGCCTCACGGAGAGTTGCAGGTAACTGCCTTATGCCAAGGTCCATCCTACGCTGTGGAGTCATTTTAAATATGTCCTCGTCTATTGGATCCGAAATTGATGTCTTTTTCTTTATTCCGTCTAATCCCGCAGAAATGATTGCAGAAAAAGCTAAATAAGGATTACATGAAGGATCTGGGGCTCTAAACTCTATTCTTTTCATATGAGCAAACCTTTCCCCTCTATAGTGAGCCGCGTTTCTGATGATTGCTGACCTGTTGCCTGTGCTCCATGCAATATATACAGGTGCCTCATATCCTGGCACTAATCTTCTGTAAGAGTTGGTAGTGGGCGCGACTATTGCTGCCAGGGCAGATGCATGGGTCAGAATACCCGCGGCAAAGTATCTTGCTGTCTGGGACATTTCTGCATAGTCATCATTGACATCAAAAAATAGATTTTTTTCTTTATCCCACAAACTGACATTAACATGCATGCCAGAACCATTGTCTAGAGCTATGGGTTTTGGCATCATCGTTGCGATCATGCCGTGTTTTTTTGCAATGTTTTTTACAATGTATTTGTAACTTTGGACAGAGTCTGCGGCATTTACTAAAGTGTCAAATCTTATGTCGATTTCACATTGCCCTGCAGTTGCAACCTCATGATGATGCGCATCACAAATTATACCAAAATCATTACTGAGCACATCCACACATTCGTTTCTATATTCCATCAGGGTGTCACCTGGTGCACTGGGAAGGTATCCTTCCTTTAGCCTTAATGCATACCCCACGCCCTCGGTAGACCATGGTGCTTCTTTGGATGTTATGTTATAGCTTTGAGATCTGTATGGGGTCATTGTGTTTACCTCTAGCTTGTCAAAAACAAAAAATTCTACCTCTGGACCCCAGTAAGATGTGTAATATCCCTGTTGTCTTACATATTCTTGTGCCCTTTTGGCTATGCCTCTTGGGTCATTTTTGTACTGTTGGTTTGTTTTCCCTCCAGCTAATATGTCACATATAAGCCGAGCTGTCTTATCCTTTAGTATCCATGGAATAATGGCATAGGTTGAGGGGTCAGGCCTTATAATAAGATCTGATTCGTGTATTTTGGTGAATCCCCTTATTGAAGAGCCGTCTAATTTGGGTAGTCCGTATTCAAAATCCTCTATGTTAAACATGTTTGCCGCCATTGTTGTATGATGGAATCTACCCGTTAATCCTGTAAACTGTAAATCTAAAAACTTTATTTCTTCGTCCTTTAGTTTTTTCATCGCTTGTTCTGCAGTGAAACTCAAAGACTCAATCTTTCCATCTATAACTTTATAAGGCAATTGAAGTGTTCGATATAATAAAATAAAAACTTCTAATTAAGCTTATCATGTTAAAATTATAGGTCAAATTGGGTTCTGATAACCAAAATAATTTTATAAACATTGAAGAGGTTTTTAATACTTTAAAAAAAGAAATTCAACTTAATACCAGCGGCCCGCAATCTCTTCCGCCTGATTTTTATCAAAATATAGCTAAAATGATTTCAAAGTTAAAGAACGATAACAATTATGCCAAAAAAGAACGCGAAGAAGCAAATGATTCAATTATGAAGAAAGAAAAAATGGACAATAAGATATCTGATCAAATTAAAAACAATCTATTGGATTTATTGGTCAGGTCGGTCACATTGTTGTTTGTATATAGGTATAAGAAAACATTTAGTGTTGATAAAACCCATGAAACTTTTGATTATTCAAATCTAACTGACGAGGAAAAATATGTTTTTTATGGTGATAGGGAAAGAGAGCACAGAATAAATCTTGTTTTAAACACATTGTTTGAGGGGAAGCCTAAAACATTAGAAAAAATAGTATCTTCAATCAATCAAAACTTTATTGTTCTGAGGTTTTTGGATTCTATGGAGCAATTTGTGGGTGTCAACATGAACAAATACGGACCATTTAAAAAAGATGATGTTGCAATTTTGCCCTTTGAAAATGCTAGATCAATTATTGAAAACAATAAAGCAATTGAAATCAATATGGTAAACTGACTTTTGGTCTAATTACCAATGGTTATACCCAATAGATTTGACTCTTGTTTTTGTCTTATTTTAGTTTGAGATAAAATGAACTTTCCTTATTTGCCTTTTACTTCACGCTTTATGTAGTACTCTGTTAACTTTTGTGAATAACAAACACCACACAGGTATTCTGAAATATTCCATTGTGGCATGGCAACATATTTAAAATCTTTAATTTCTTTATTGCATATTCCACACTTTGTTTGGCCGCTTCTGCCTATTCCCATTCTCTCGTAGCAATAAAAATTATCTTAAATAAAAATTATGGCATTATTACTCAATTGCTAGTATCATAATTTTTTTTATTTAGTTTGCTTTTTAGCTACCCAAAATAAAAAAACTTGTTTTTATTACAATCCTTTTTATATTCATAAAAGAAATTAATAGGGGTTTTTTTATAGAATGGATATCACTATGGAATATGATAAAACCGATAAAAGATTTTTTTTGTCAATTATGGGATTAGCAGCACTTACAGGTGTGGTTACATATTTTATTTTCTCAGCGGCAAGCCCACAAGTAGGAGTCCAAAACTCCATATACAGACTCGAGCTCCCACCTGAAAGCGAAGCGGGCGCAACAACAGAAACACCAGCTGATACTGAAGTTGTAGATGAGTCTCAGTTCACAAATAAGGTTTCAATAAGTATACCGGTAGGCGCCTCCGTTCAGGGAAATCCTGATTATGGACCCGATCCTGCCACTGCCACTAGCGATGCGTTGGTTACATGGGTAAATGAAGATACCGCCCCCCATTCTGCTACTAGCGGGACAGGGCCGGCAGACCCTGAAAGCGGAAAACTCTTTGATTCGGGTCTCTTGACAGCAAACAATAAATTTAGCATACCTGCTGAAAAATTGGGCCAAGGCGAAGTGTCTTACTATTGTACAGTTCACCCGTATATGGTTGGAAAAATAACTATTTCATAACCTACATAAAATTTTATTTATTGTAAAATTTTAGATAATTTTTAGTAGAATACATATAATTAATTGAGTTATTATAATTTTAATGTTAGTATTTTATGAAATTTATATGTATAACACTGTTATATTGACGAATATTTATATAATGTTCTATTATATAAAAATTTATGCCATTTCTAAGCATAATGGATCTGCATGTCAATATAGAAGATAAACAAATCCTTAACGGTGTTAATTTAGATGTTAATAAGGGCGAAGTTCATGCAATAATGGGCCTGAATGGCTCAGGCAAAAGTACATTGGCCAATGTTTTGTTAGGTCACCCTCGGTATTCGGTAATATCGGGTGATATTTTGGTAAATGATGAGAGTATTATCAAGTTAAGTACTGATGCGAGGGCAAAAAAGGGCTTGTTTTTGGGATTTCAGTACCCAACTGAGGTATCTGGTGTAGGTTATAGTCATTTTTTACGTAATGCGTATAATTTGTTAACCAAAAGCCTAGCCGACGAGCAAAAAAACCGGGAAGTTTTTTTGACAGTAAGGGAGTTTCACGAGTATCTGAAAAAAAACCTTGATAACGTCGGACTTGATCCAAGCTTTTTGAGTAGGTATCTTAATGAGGGTTTTTCAGGTGGAGAGAAAAAGAGATCCGAAGTTATGCAAATGCTTGTGTTGAGACCCAACCTTGCAATTCTTGATGAACCTGATTCTGGATTGGATATTGATGCTGTAAAAGCAGTTGCAGAAGCTATTAATAAATTGATTGAAACAGGAGCCGGTGTAATTGTTATTACCCATTATGCAAGAATATTGAGATTTCTTACCAAATTGGATAAGATTCATGTAATGTCAAAAGGAAAAATCATCAAAACTGCTGGAAGGGAACTATCTGAAGAACTAGAGGTAAAAGGTTATTCATGGTTAGGGTTGGCTGAGGATTCAAAATAAATTCACCCACTTAAAACTATTTATTAATTCTAATTTCTCAATAAAGTCATGGTGAATACAGACAATGTTGATGTTGATGTGGGTGATGGAATAAACAATTCTAAAAAAGATAACAATGATAATAATCCTTATAATGTCGTAAATGCAAAACCTTCTGACACCATAAATATAAATGATCAAAAAGAGTCCGGGTCAAAAAGGGGCGGAGTAACCATTAATCCCACCTATCCTATGAATAATGATTCTACAAACAATCAAACAATGGAAAAAAAATTTTTCAATTTTACTTTTTTTAAAGTTGATCCTAAATGGCGATGGTTAAATGAAATAGGTAAAGACGAATCATCCATAGAGTTCCTTGAATTATTGCGGGCTGCCAATACAAAAATGAAAGTCAGAACTTATTCTACAATTGGATTGAGACATGATTGTGAGTTTTTGATATTGACAATTTCACCATCTTTAGAAAACATCCAAGTTTTTGCTTCAAAAATATATTCAACCATTTTAGGAAAATATGTCGAACCAGTCAATACCTTTCTCTCATTGACAAGAAAATCAACCTATTCTAATCAAGTTAAGCTTGGATTTGAGCGTGATGATGATGGTGATGCTCCATTAAAATATTTGGTGGTTTATCCATTTATTAAATCACGAGAGTGGTATCTTTTGCCATTAGAAACAAGAAAACAAATGATGGATGAGCACATAAAAGTTGGAAGAAAGTATCCTGATATAAGACTTAATACCACCTATTCCTTTGGAATTGGAGATCAGGATTTTATGTTAGCTTTTGAAACCGACGATCTTTCGAGTTTTCAGGATCTAATAATGGAATTACGAGAAACACAGGTTAGCCGATATATCCTAAAAGACTTGCCAATGATACCATGTGTTTCAAAGAAAATGGATGAAATAATAAAGAGCTTGGGATAAAGAATCCAAAAAAAAAACATCAAACTAAATTAAAAATATTTATAAAAACATTTGTCTTATCTTTATTTGTTGTTTTACAGGCTATATCCTTTTCTGTCCTTTGTGGATTCTTTATCCCTTGAGGAATTTCCATCACATGGTTTGAGTTGCCAATCAATGTCACCAACTGCTGCTGCTGCTGCTGCTGCTGATGTATCATTACCTGGCACACCATCATCCTCTAAATCACCATCATCAGTTAATAGTGCACTATCATACCCTGATAAAAAACCTGAGTCTCATCCAAATTTTGTTGCGGCATTGAAAGAATGGGCTATTGTGTGTAAAGCGGCAGAAGAAGGAAAACAAGTTTTATTGTTTAGGAAAGGGGGCATTATGGAATATCGTAACGGCTTTGAACTTAAGCACAAAAACTTTTTTCTGTTTCCTACCTTTGAGCATCAATCGATGGATTCAATTCGAAACGAATACAAGGAAAAATTAAAAAATTTAGATAACCCTCATAATATCACCAAAGATAAACATAACGGCCCAAATTCATCAACCAAAAATAATCCTGATCGAACACAAAATACTACAAATATTGATTTATTTGTTGAGATAACATATTTTAATGAAATAAATGATATATCTAAGTTAGAAAAACTAGAAAAGTTCCATATTTGGAATAATGATTATGCGAAAATGAGGTTTAATTATAATCCAAAGAAACCTCTTTATTTAATACTGTTGCGAACATACAAATTAAATGATACGATAAAGATTAACAATAAGCCTGAATGGTCTGGCTGCAAATCTTGGATCCAACTTGACCTAAAAGATAAGGCATTAGAAAACCTTTTTAAAAATAATTCTTCTCCTGATTTTGAATATTTAAAATCAATCAGTAAGCCTTGTATAGACGATATTACTTTTAATGACTTAACTACGGAATTGAGGAGTATTATTTAATGAAATATAGAAATCTAGGTAACAGTGGGCTCAAAGTCAGTGAAATTGGCTTTGGAACATGGACTTTAGGTTTGGATTGGTGGGGAAAAAAACTTGAAGAAGAGGAGTCTATCAAACTGTTAAAACACGCTTATGATATTGGAATAAACTTTTTTGAAACTGCTGATATGTATGGAAAAGGTAAAAGCGAAAAAATATTATCAAAAGCATTTAAAGACATGCGTAATGATGTAATTTATTCTACAAAATGGGGTTATGATATGTACAATGCAGAACAAATAGGGCATAGTGAAATTCCGCAAAAACATAATATCGATTTTTTAAGTTTTGCATTGACCGAAAGCATGAAGAGATTGGAGACTGATTTCATAGATGTCTATAGCCTGCATAACCCTAGAATGGATGCAATAAAAAACGATTTGTTATTTGATGAATTGGATAACCTTGTGAAATCTGGAAAAATCAAAAGCCATGGTGTTGCTTTAGGCCCGGCAATAGGTTGGAAAGATGAGGGGCTTTATGCTATTGAGAACAGAAACATAGTTAGTTTACAAACTGTTTATAATATTTTAGAACAAGATCCGGGACGTGAATTTTTGGGTGCTATTGATAAAAAAAATAGAGCCGTGGGATTAATGGTCAGAGTACCCGATGCTTCTGGTATTTTAACTGGAAAAGTAAATGAAAACACTGTAATGGATAAAAATGATCATAGAAGCGTAAGGAAAAAAGATTGGATTGTACAATCAATGAAAAAAATAGAAAAACTTAAGCCAATTGCTGATTCTCATGGGTGGAATATCACTGAAATAGCTATTAAATATATTCTATCGCAGGAACAAATATCTGTCGTATTACCTACTGTTACCAGCATTGAGGAAATAGATACATTTGCCCAACTATCTGATGGAAATTATTTGAATGCAGATGAGAAAAAACATATAGAACAGATGTATGAAAAGAATTTCTACCTGCCTGATTTGATAGTTTGATGTTTTATGTTGTTAGCTATTGAAAAAATTCCCTAATAAAATACCAAACTACCCAACTCACGTAAAGGTAAACAATTGATCTTTAGGTGCTACTCAAAATATTTAACGCGTTCTTTTTTAAATTCTCTTGAACTAAATAATATCCTATAATTTTTAATCCCGATTACTGTTGAAATTTCTTTAGCTATTTTCTCTGCAGCTTCTATTGTTCGTGAGTGAATCATACTAAAAAGATTGAACTCCCAATCAGGGTAAACTGGGCGCCTGTAACAATGACTGACTTGGGGAAATGATGCAATTTTCATGCCTTTTTCGTCTATATTTTCTTCTTCTGGGATTTTCCAAACTATCATTCCATTTGCTGTAAAGCCTGCTTGTCTATGTCTTAATATGGCTGCAAATCTTCTCATTATCCCAATGCTTTCGTATTCTTTAATTTTGTCAAAAAGTTCTGATGAATCTATTCCTAAGTTTTCAGAAATTGATCTAAAAGGTTCTTTTGTTATTTCGATATCTTTTTGTAATTGCCTTATATACTCTCTGTCCCTTTCAGTTAGTCTTTCGCTTTTTGTCTCCAATTTTTTAACCTCATCGTTTGGAGTAGGCTTTTCTGGATCGTTATTAACCATGTCCAATTTTACACCAATTTTGTACATTCTTAATGTTGGCAGAACTCTGTATTTTAAGACCCCATCTAAAGCTGCCATTTTGTCAAGATCTGCTTTCATATCTCCATCTGGAGGAACAGCAAGCGTAAACCATATGTTGTATTCATGATTTCTTTCGTAATTGTGGCTCACACCTGGATGTTTGTTTATCTCATTGGCAACATCATCTATTTTGTTTTTATCCACTGCGAAGGCTACCAAGGCGCTTTTGTATCCCAGTTTCCTGGTGTCAAATATTGCACTTATCTGCCTAATTATGCCAATGTTTTTTAATTTTTGTATTCTTTGAATGATTTCTTCTTCTGTTATGTGATATTTATCTACTAATTCTAAAAAAGGTCGGTCAACCAATGGAAATGTCCATTGAATGTCATTTAATATTTGTTTGTCTATATTATCTAATTCATGAATTAGCATAAATAATATATTTTTATTGCTTTTGATTAATTAATAAAAATGTATCTTTAGTTTTTTATGTTTATATGTTGATATTGTAAATACTTTTTTCTGAATTTGATAAGATCTACAAGTTTAAAAGAGGTTATATTTTTAATAAAACTAGGGGGGGCTATCGTCTAGCTTGGTAGGATACCATCCACTATTTGTGGGTATAAGCCCGGGGCGCTGGCGGTCGAGGGTTCGAGTCCCTCTGGCCCCATCTATTATACGGGTTGAAATACCTCAATAATTATATAAGAGTATTCAAGAGGATCCATGATGATTAATACCTGCTAAATTAAGGCCACTGTTAGAAAAGCTAAATATTCACAAATAAGGAAAACGCCAAATAATTTACAAATTCTATTAGTTTATGAAGTTTGATTCATCCAGTGAGAACCACATTATCAATATATTGAATCTGTCATAAACTTTAAAGGGTTTCCTCTACCTAATATGGCTTTAAAAGAAAACCGGTTAAAGCTTCCCAATTCATCTTTCACCCTTTCTACTGTTTTTCAGACCCTCTGCGTACTGCCTTTTCTACTGAAATAACATTTGTGCATTTCTAGTTGCTATGTTACTACTGCCTGTGCCAGGCCAAACTTCTGTTGTACCTTCACCTCCAGCATTTATCTTGTCAATAGCTACTGTACAGTCCTCATTCTTGTATCCCAACAGATGTGGTTGGCCGTCTAGGGTAAAGGGTTTGATGGCCGTCCAGCCTGCACTCCAAGAATAAGAATTTTGAAAACTTTGCGATATTATAACAATATTTAGAAGTATTGTACATAATAAAAGTAATTTCAACATTTTTTATTCTTTTTAATCTAAGTGATATAAAACTATATATAATCAAGTAAAATTGTAGAGTGTAATCTTTATCATATGGCCCATTATAATTTCTTGTAACGTGGATATTCAAGACTCTAATATGATATCCTATATCTTAATGCTAACCCCGTAAACAAACGGTATTGTTTGCTATTATTTTTTTAGACTAATTCCTGGTTAACAATGGTAAGAGGAACTTGCCCACGCGAGACTCTCTCTATGTTTATTGCTATTATTTTTGTTATCGACTCAATTGCTTCTGCAGTCCATCCGGCAATATGTGGAGTTAGAATAAAATTATCCAGTTTCAATATCTTATCATTAGGGTCGGCAGTTTCATGCCAGTATACATCAAATGCAGCCCCCGCTATTTCTTTGTTGGTCAAGGCCAAATAAAGCGCTTCTTCGTTTACTATATGGGCCCTTGCTACGTTTATCAAATATGCTGAGGTCTTCATCAATTTCAATTCTTTTGGGCCAATCATGCCCTGTGTTTCGTTATTTAGAGGGGTATGGATAGAAACTATGTCTGCTTTGGCTAAAATCTCTTGAAGTTTATCTGTGCCATTAATGCTATCAACAAAGTATTTTTTGTTACTCCTTTCTGTTTTTGTAAAAGGGTTCTTTGTTATTGCATCTACTCGCATGCCAAATGCTTTTGCTCTTTTTGCCACTTCTATTCCTGTGACACCTAAACCAATAATTGCTAGAGTTTTTCCGTGCAACTCTACAGTGGGATTATACTTTATATTTGTAGTTGATATGCTTGAAAGGCTACTACCGTCTTTATGTGTACTACTTTTAATATTTTTAGCTAAATATAGAATGAGAAATAAGGCGTGTTCAGCCACCGAAATTGCATTGGCCATAGGAACATTTGCAACATATATTCCTCTTGATGTGCATTCCTTTACATCAATACTGTCTACCCCAATTCCGGATTGCTGTACTAATTTCAATCCTGGACATAAATCTAAAATTGATTTATTTATATTATTAAAACCATTTACAATAATATTGGCATCAACAATCTGTGGTTCAAGTGGTCTTTTATAATCTACAAATTCTATGCCAAGTCCCATTCTTTTCATCTGTTTATCTAAAAAATCCATGAATACATTATTTTGTAGCAATCCTTTTATTTTCAATATACAAGTTATTACTTTCCTAGGTTTTGTTTATCTGTTTATGTAATTATTAAGATGACATGATGTAATCATCTTTAAGTAACTACAGTAACAATATATGTCCTATCTCTCTATTGGATTGAAAATATTACCGTACAAAAGCGGTTAGTTGTTCTATTTGGAATGATTAATAGTGATCAAAAATAAAGTCCATTTTACTGTTTATTCTGTATCTTGTGTTTATTTTGGATTTTTCCATAAATTTTAAAAATTATTGAGTCTGTCTCATCATCATGTGTTGAAAATGGTGTTCATTTTGGGTGTAGGTTTTGATTCAATCGAAGTGTTTTTCTGACTACTGCCACCAAGGCCATTGTTTCATCATCAATCAAAATGTCTTTTTCTGTACATTTTTTGATAAGTAAATCTTGATAAAAGATTGTGAGAAGTTCTAAACGCTTCTCATTTAGATCCTCAGTTTCTAAAATATCATCTACTATTGGATTCCCTGTATTCAATTTTTTTCTCTCCTTCCCCTTGTGCCATTGTTTCAGTATCCTTGAAATCCTTCAGGTTTTGCAGCCAATCTCATTGAATTGAATTTAGCATTTTGGATTCTAACATCATGTGTTTTTTTATTTCCTTCTTTTGTGTTATCAAAAATTTTGTATTTCTATGTAATGTATCTTCGCATTCACAAAACCAATCTTTTGGTGAATCAGAATATAACTATTTACATTTATTTGGATTAGAGGTTGTTTTAACCACAACTCTTTTGCTAGTTCATCAAACTTTATTGTCTTTAAGTTTTCAATATCTTTCCTTCTTTTTTTCGGTTGTCTTTTTTTTGCAACAAAACAAAGGTAAAAAACTTTCTATCTATCAGATTAAGTTGAATTATGCGTTGGCGCGTTATTTGACATTTAAATAATAATCAGCGATAGATATACTTAAGGTTAATTATTTAACATCTGGTCAACCTTGGGCTACATGTGTTCTCCAATAGAAATGTGACACCACAATATAATACAATGAATTTATATATTAGTTTTAGCTTTATGGTCGGTTCGAATCTACGTGGTTTTTCCAGCATGTTTTTTTACACAATCCATTTTGGGCACCCAAAAAAACACATCAACTGAGGAAACCAAGCATCTGGTTTAACAACGCGTATGGTTTCGGCAGAACCAGATACGGTATAATCTTATCACCCAAAAAACAACACACACCAAAAAATAACAGCCAAAGAGTGAACAGAATCAAATTATTTATTTTTATTTGCTATTTGGAAAAAATATTTTTGGTTTAATGAAAACCAATTTGTGCTGTGATAGTAGGATGTCCCAATTGACAAATATTATTAATAAAGTCATAACAATACCTACTATATCGACTAAAATTGTAAAAGTAATGTCGTTTTTAAACAGTTCACTAAAAGACTTAAAGAAATATTTGGATAAATTAATCATCATAAAATATACAATAAATCGACCAATCCAAAATCCTATAATTATGCCAATCGATCTGGCTTTCATGATGCCATAAGATATGAATAGCATGTTACTTGGAAGGGGAGTTAAAGCAAAAATCATAGTTCCTAAAAAATAGCCGTATTTGGTTTTTTCTAAATATTTTTTTAATCTGTCTAAACTGCTTTTTCGAGTTTCATTGATAAATTTTCTGCTAAATGAACTGAATTGAAATAAAACTAGCCGACCACTGATAGCCGCTGAAGCCCCTAGTATGGATAGAACAATAGGATCTAGAGATGGATTTATCATATAAGCAGCTACTACTACCATCCATGTAGGGGGAGTAAGAATCGGGATAACACTAAGTAAAAATATTAATAATGTACCGAATAAATAAGAATATTCTGGAAATGAAATAAAGTAATTAGATATATCCAAACCTATGCATTAAAAAATAATAAAGGCATATTTAATCATTGGAATTTATCATAAATTTCCTTAATTTGTATTTAAAATTCCAAATAATGGAATCAATAAAAACACTGTATGGCCAACAAAGGGAAAATTGATATAAATCGTAGTTTTCTTCTATAGGCAAGTCAATTTATTTATTTATTTAATCCTGGTATGATGCAGGAAATAGATCAATTTATTTTATTTATCGGGTATACCTGCATTCATTATAAGCAATGAATCAATAATTCTGATTTTTTCTCTGTCAAAAAACAATAAATTTGAAAGTTGCTAAATTGATATGTCCTTCTGACCAATGGTTTTTGTAGGAATGACTTTAATGAGCAATTCCCCTTCAACAGCATTTCTTTTTCCGTATTCATCAGACAAGTTTTTTCCCATATATCTTTCCGCGATTTTTGTAGTCCATGTCAATAGATCAGATGGTTTAGAAATTACTTCTGCGATTCCGTAAACAATAACGAAAGAAAAAGGGGGCACTTGATCATCCACACAAAAACTAATTCTTGGATCACGAAGCAAGTTTTTTCCTTTTACCGATTTAGAGTATGTCGTAAAAGTTATGTGGTTATTCTCATCCAAGATATACCAGATTGGAGTTAGATGTGATGAACCATCCTTGTTTATTGTACTTATCTTACTTGTGTATGTTCCTTCCATAAGAAATTCCAAAATCTCTGTATGATTCATTTTTTTTATTGTTTAAGGCATACATAATAATACTTTATTAGCTTTAGGTGCAGTCAAAAACCAATATAATTACATTATTGTTTTTTTTTATTTGATTTCTGCAAAAATGATCAAAATTATGTTATTAATGTAACATCCAATTGGACAAGTAGAGTCTCTTGTGCCACTTCTTTTGAATAGTTGATATACGGATATTCGGAAAAATGAGCAATATCGTTTTTTAATTTTTAAATGTTTGATTGAAATACTTTTTATAACTATTAGGTAAACCATTTGTGTTGGGTAAAGTTTCTAGAATATTAGTAGGAGTGGATGGATCGGAATCTTCCTTTCATGCTGCAAATTATGCAACAGATTTATCCGTAAAATTCAACTCCGAATTGATTCTTTTGTCGATTGTTCCCTCCAAGATCCATCATGGTGATTCTTCAGGAGTTTTTGGTATGGTTTCACATTCTTACCTGGATAATTATAAAAAGGATGCAGAAAAATGGTTCAATGACATTGTCAAATATGTTAAGCAAAATGAAGGAGAACCATCTGAGGCTGATAAAAAAATAAAAACAGATGTAATAACTACACCATTCTCAATTGCTGCGTCACTTTTGAATTATGCCGAAGAAAGAGACGTTGATATGATAGTAATTGGTACAAGAGGAAACTCGGGGCTTAAAAAAATGTTGCTTGGGAGTGTAGCTTCTGACATAGTTGTATATTCATATTGCCCAGTGCTAGTAATTAAATAAGACATGGTAAGTGTCCTATAGCCAGAACAATTTAATATTAGTTGTTTATACTTAAAGAGATCAAAGCATAGAGATACTTTTAACAAACAATTGTGCATTATTTGAGCTCTATCAAATATCGACAACAACCATTAATCGTATTCTAATGGAAATTAAAATAAATTTGCTAATACATTTCTAGCTTTTTTCAATATGGATAAATGCTTTTAGTATTGCATAATAACAAACTATGCGAAATTTCTTGAAAGAAAAAAACTAACAAGTTTTAGGGTCATGACAAATATTTTTCACAATGTTTACATCATGTGTTTAAACTTCGTTAATAATACCTAACAATTATGCTAAAATTCTTTTGATGCTGATGGCTAATTTATAATCAATCATGTGGCAATTTTTCAATGCATATTCTGGATTTTATTTTTCTTTATCAGGTTTAGTACTAGTTATCTGATCCGAACAATCAATTAGTTATGTTATAATTAATCAAATATTTATACTATTATATAATATCTTCAATAAATATGTTAAACCAATGTAAAATTTAAAAATACAATTTAAAAATGACAATAAAATTATAATACGATGAAAATGTATAAGTATTGGGTCAATCTAATAGTATTATGCATGTTTTCGATACTAGTATTGTGGAACAGATAGAAATGAAGATGGTTCGTCCCTCTCAATTTTCTATTAGAGACAAATTCACCGATCAACAGGAATTTGAATCCCTTACTTCAAGTATCAAAGAACATGGATTACTCCAACCAATACTTATTAGACCTTATCAGAATAGCTTTGAGATAGTCGCAGGCCACAGAAGGTTTCATGCATGTAAATCTCTTCGTTGGCGTCACATACCCTGTAAGATTAGGGAATTAAGTGATAAACAAGCATTCGAAATTCAAATCACGGAGAATATACAAAGAAAGTCTATGAGTGCTTTAGAAGAAGCTGAAGCATTTAGAAAATACGTTCAGGATCTAGGTTGGGGGGGTGTTACAGAATTATCCAAGAAGATCGGCAAAAGTGAAGAATATGTTTCACATAGAATTCAACTTTTAAAACTTCCACAAGACATTAAAGAAAAGATAATGTTAAATAAGCTGAGTGTGAGTCAAGCATTAGAATTAACAAATTTATCCCATGAAAACATTATTCAATTTACAAGTCACATCATAGAAAATGATTTAACAATAAGGCAAATCAGGGAAGTTAAAACAGTTTATTCGAAAGATAAAATTAATATGGATGACAAAATGATAAATGATATCATTAATCTTAAGGGTGCCAAAACATTAAAAATCACAAAAAAAACTTCTCTTGCTTTAAAAATTACCCTTGTTAGATTAGATAGCATAATAGATGAAGTTCAGTTAACTTTTGAGCCTACACAAAGTACCGATATACTCAGCTTTTTGATGGAATTGAGACTCAAAATTCATTCATTAATAGACGATACCATTAGATTTAAAAATTTAAAGACATCTAAAACTCAGAAGTGCCTAAAATAATTTTATATCGGGTTTTATTCCCAATTACTGAAATAAAGGTTTAAATTTTTATTGATTCCATCATTTTTAGCGTGCTGGAGCCATTCACCTAGAAACTTTGTGTATCCTTTACTGGTATATGTAAACGCATTAGAATTAGATCCGTTTGTAGGATAAAAGTCATATGTCTCAATTTTGAATGATATCTCCAAATAGATTCCTGTAAATATCACTCTTCATCAGCATTTTCTGTTGATGAGGACAGTAAAATTGTAATCCAGTCATATCCGCCTCTTGTGCGACCAGAAAATAATACAAATGGCGCATCATCTGAAAATTTTTTTAAAACTTTCATCCTGGTTGTTAAGTGTTGAGAAGACCTGAAGGTTACCAATACTACTCTCATTAACCTTTGCTTTACTTTATTGATATCAATACTAATGGTGCAACCTGCTATCACTTTTTCATCCTCTAATGTTTTAATTCGAGTATCTATTTCACCTAGATTCAAGTTATATCCATAATCATTTAAATAATCTCTCATTTCGTTTAAATCTTGTGAGTTTTTGCTTAATGCTGAGAGAATCAATTCATCTATGGTATATAGCATCGATTAAACATTACTAAATAGTTATATCTTTATTTGTCGTGTTGCAATAGCTTTATCTGTAATTTTTTAATCTTAAACAGTTGTTAAATTTAAATCAATAAATATTTTAAACGTTTTGTAAATAGTTTAAAGTGAACTTATAAAGATTTATGGTTTCACTATTTGAATGATATACCGTTCCTTACATAAGTAATAAGTATAAAAACCATTATTAATAACCATTTACTTTTTATTTATTTATGTTTTATTGTGATAAAGCGAAAGATTTGATACTGATCAACGGATTTCGCATACCTTACAGTTTCAATTCGTTATTATAATAGTCGGCATAGTAGTTGGTATCAACAATCATATAGATATTTTTATTCGAGATGTACAATACAGGTGGATAGCAATAAAATAGAAATATTTAATAATTGGGACCTCTTTAAAATAATGGTTGAATATTTCAAACTTCATTCCATGACTTATTCTCTAGTTAATATTCATATTTAAATCTGTTTTAGTTGTTATTGTAAATGATATCTATAGCAATTATTAAGTTTTATAATTTTGAATATTACTCGATTTGTAACATTGATGTTAAATGAAAAAGGAATGAGAGAATTCGGTCATGAACATGAAGAATGGTATTATTCAATAAATAGAAAAATGAAATGAGTAATGAAAAAAATAAAAAAAATAAAAATATTGGATAATAAATCAAATATTGGCAATTATACATTCTTAAATGATGGAAATCTCCTTCCTCAGCAGTCGTCATCAAACTTGTATCTAAAAGATGGATCGGTTGATGAAGGACAAACTGCAATAAAAAAAATAGACGAAAAATATAAAAAGAAAAAGGTCATGGATAAGGAGGAAATTGCTAAATCTAGCAAAGGGTTGAAATTCCTAAATCAATCACAAAGAAACCATTCATCGGTATATGAGTAAATTTTTTGTTTCGTGTAGGATTACATAATACAAAATAAATATAATATAGCATTCTTTATCTGATATGCATATTTATTAATTTGATCTTGTTTTCTCGATTTATTGTAGTTTATCAGGATACAAAAGACTTGTAAAAAATAGATTCAAATAAAAATCAGATAAACCATAAATGATTTTAATGAATATATTTTATACTTGGAGATAAGATACATTAGGATATTCCAATACTGATCGTATTACATAAGGTGTTATTTCCCATCTGGATTACAAACCTTTTCTTTTGATTTTTTATTAATAAACTTAAATTCTCTACAAAACGTTAAACAATACTGGGACAAGAACATACTGTGGGAATACCTACATATTCATCAGGAGATCCTATACTTGATTTTTTCTATATATTGTTTAATGGCATCTCAGAAGTACCTTTGTTTAGCTCTCCAGTAACTGGCATTCTAATTCTCGTTGGTGTTTTGATAGCTTCTCGAAAAGCTGGTATGATGATGGTATTAGCTGGATTAGTAGGAGCAGGTGTGGCTATAGTATTAGGTGCAGATTATGGTCTTGTTACTTTTGGTCTGTTTGGTTATAACTCCATTTTGACTGGAATGGCTTTCTGGTCTGGACCCTTTGTGAAAGCAAACAGGGCAACCCTATCCATATCAATATTCGGAGCTGCCATTACTGCCGTTGCCTGGATGGCATTTTCGCATTGGATGGGTGATATATTTAGTCCAGACCTTAGGGGGGGCATAGAGAACTCTGTTGCTATTCCCGGATTCACATCGTCATTTATCTTTACAACTTGGGCTATGATGTATGCTAGCAAACGTTATGGTCATGACATTTGGCCTGAAATTCCAGAAGCACCAAGAGCAGTAAGCGTGAAAGCAGCGGGAGTTGAAAGTAAGAATGACATTGACAATCCTGTGCAAGAGATTGTAGAGAACTTTAAATGGACCGCAAAAGAATTCATTAAGGCAACCCTAAAGGGTGTATCGCAGGTTACCTTTATAGAGAACTGGAAAACCGGTTTGTTTTGGGTTATAGGATTGACGTTAGCTTTTGAATTAGCCCCGTTTATAGCCGGTACTCAAGAAGATAGGCCTTGGTTTACTAATGCATATACCGCGCAATGGGATGAATATTCGCCCCTATACCTTGCAGGGGTTATGGCATTAATTGGATCTGCATTAGGTGCAGGTTTATCCATACTGATGAAGTTACCGACACAGGAAACCAGAATTGGTTTACATGGTTTTAACCAAGTGCTTGTAATGATTGCGTTAACTAGCTTTGTCCCGTTAACTTGGCAAACGTTTTTGATGGCTGTGTTTGCCACTGTAGCCTGTTCTGTAGTGGTAATGCCTGCGTTACAGCGCTTCTTTGGACAATGGGGATTGCCTGCACTTACTGGGCCTTTTGTATTTACTGCATGGGTATGGCTAATAGCAATATATGGATTCACAAATATCCCAGCAGGTCTGGGTTGGTCCAGGCCCTAAATCCATATTATGCCACTTATTTTATTGGATATATAAAATGCAAAACTCTAAGGATAGATTATATTTTAACAAAAATTATCTAATCTTAGACATTGACTTAATTATTTATTGTTTTCCTTTAAAATGATAATCATACTGTAAAATGTCACAATTTAACGAATCTTTAGAACAGCTAAAAAATAATGTCCAAATGTCAGAATCGCAAAAAATTCGATCTTTCTATGAGTTATGTAAAGAGTTCGATAAAGAGCCCATTATATTGAGACTAAGTGGTAATATCAAAAATGGATTTACACGTTCTAACTATTTAATTACATTCACAAACAGGGGAATTCTTATCTCAAAAAAAAGGAATTTACAAAATCTTTTGGATATTGGTTATGTTGCAGGACTTGGACCATATCTATATTATCTTTTATCTGATAAAGTGAAGCTTGACGACATAAAATTAAAAGACTCAGTTCTTCATAATGGGTTTTCGTCTTTAAATTTAACAAATGAACTTTCTTATCTCAATTATAAAGAAATCAGTAAACTTATTTTTTATCATGGAGTTGAAACGACCGTAACGAATATGCTAGGTTCTGCAGTAAACGATAATCTTTTAAAAATTTATACTCAAAAGGATTCGTATAACTTTATTATTTCTGCAAAGAAAAATGGTGATTATAAAAAAATATTTTATTGGTTAAAGATGTGCTTACCTATCACAATATACCCAAAATAACAAAACCTATTCAGTAGACATCGGCTAAATCGGAACTGACCTTATTAATATGATATATATGAATTATTATTTTGAATTTTAAAATAACTCTTTTCCCTTTTTTATTATGAATTAAAAATGATGTTAGTCCCAAGAGAGATTGAAAAAATGATGATATGGACTGCAGCGCAAATTGCAGAGGGGAGAAAACAAAGAGGAGTAAAACTGAATTATCCTGAATCAATAGCATATATAGCTAATTTTGTAGTTGAAGGCGCACGTGATGGAAAAACAGTTGCAGAGTTGATGAGTTCAGCAAGAAATATTTTAAAAAGAAATGATGTGATGGATGGAGTACCTGAAATGATTCACACTGTTCAAGCGGAAGCTACATTTCCCGATGGAACAAAGCTTGTAACTGTGCACGACCCAATTCAATAGTGATGTAAAAATGGTTAAAATGATTATTAATAAACCAAATTTGAAAGTTGGAGGTATTATTACACAATGATACCTGGAGAGTACATTTTATCTGAAGGGGATGTTTTATGTAATGAAAACAGAAAAACAAAAAAGATTACTGTATCAAATAACGCTGATAGACCCTCCCAGATAGGCTCGCATACCCATTTCTTTGAGGTCAATAAAGCTCTTGATTTTCCAAGAGAAGAGACATTTGGTTTTAGGTTAAATATACCTGCTGGTACATCTATACGATTTGAGCCAGGTGATACCAAAGAAGTTGAGTTGTGTGAATATGGAGGTACTCGTGTTTGTTTTGGCTTTAATGGCTTAACCATGGGTAGCATGAAATCTTCTAATATAAAGAGAATGGCATTTGAAAAAGCAAAACTCGCTGGATTTAAAGGAATGAGCAGTTAGGAGGTAATGGAAAAATGGTATTAAAATTAACAAAAAAACAATATACTGATCTATATGGCCCAACCACAGGTGACAAAATCCGTTTAGGCGATACCGATATTATAATTGAAATTGAAAAGGATTTAATCTCACATGGAGACGAATGTGTTTTCGGAGGCGGTAAAACTATAAGGGATGGATTAGCTCAAACCCCTGGAGTTACCAGTGCAAATGGCGCTTTAGATCTTGTTATTACAAATGCTGTTGTATTGGATCCTGTAATTGGTATCGTAAAAGGTGACATAGGAATAAAAGATGGTAAAATCGCTGGAATCGGAAAGGCTGGTAATCCTTTAGTAATGGATGACGTGGATAGAAACTTGGTTGTTTCTGCTTGTACTGAGGCTACTGCAGGTGAACACACAATATGTACTCCCGGACACTTTGATACTCATGTCCACATGATTTCCCCGCAACAGTACATCGATGCAATAGGCAATGGTATCTGTAACATGATAGGGGGTGGTACTGGTCCTGCAGATGGAACTAATGCTACCACCTGTACACCTGGGACATTTAATATTAGCAGAATGCTGGAAGCAGTAGAGGATGTACCTCTTAACTGGGGATTCTTGGGAAAAGGCAATGATTCGCATCCTTCATTAGCTACCCAGATGGAGCAAATTGAAGCAGGAGCATGCGGACTTAAAGATCATGAAGACTGGGGTACTACTCCTGCTACTTTGGATACATCTTTACGAGCTGCTGATTTGACTGATACCCAAGTTGCTATACACACAGATTCCATAAACGAATGTGGTTTCCTTGAAGATTCGATAAATGCAATAGATGGGCGGGCTGTACATACTTATCATACAGAAGGAGCTGGCGGTGGACATGCACCCGACATTATTGCTATAGCTGCAGAGCAAAATATTTTGCCATCATCAACTAATCCCACCCGACCATTTACAGTAAACACTGTTGATGAGCATTTGGATATGCTGATGTTTTGCCATCACCTAAACCCAGCGGTTGCTGAGGATGTGGCCTTTGCAGATTCAAGAATTCGCGCCGAAACAATCGCTGCTGAGGACGTATTGCACGATGAGGGGGTGCTGAGTATGTACTCTTCCGATAGTCAAGCTATGGGTAGGATTGGAGAGGTTGTACTTCGTGCATGGCAAACCGCAGATAAAATGAAAAAAATGAGGGGAAAATTAAAAGAGGAAGAAGGCGACAACGATAATTTAAGAGCTAAAAGATATATCGCAAAAACCACTATCAACTGTGCAATTACTCACGGTTTAACTGACTATCTTGGCTCACTTGAAACTGGTAAATGTGCAGATTTGGTAATGTACAACACTGCTTTCTTTGCTGCAAAACCAAAAATGATTCTTAAGGGTGGTTTTATTGCGTGGTCTGTTATGGGCGATCCTAATGCTTCTATTCCTACACCTGAGCCAGTCTATTACAGGCCAATGTTTGGCTCAATGGGTCGTGCAGTCCAAAAAACCTCATTTACATTCATGTCCAAAAAGGCTATAGAGCTAGGAGTTCCCCAAAAACTGGGGCTAGAAAAAACTGTATTAGCTGTTAAAAATTGTAGAACTATTGGCAAAAAAGATATGCTGTGGAATGACAAAACACCTGAAATAACCGTTGATCCTGAAACCTATGAAGTGAAAGTTAATGGGGAAATTGCAACAGTTGATCCAGCAAAGGAATTAAGTCTTGCGCAAAGATACTTTATGGCTTAATTTCTCTATATTTTTACTATATGGGTAAATTAAACATATTCTTTTTCCCTTTTTTTCTGATAGATTTATCTTTTAGGAGATTGTTTTTAACTTATGTCTTCGCCTCAAAATTATGGAGTTTGGAAACCGATTGCAGAAAATGTTGAATTTAATGCACTAGAGTCAAATTCGAATGCAGTAATGGCAGTGGCTGATACTGTAAGGACTACCCTTGGACCAAAAGGTTTGGACAAACTTTTAATTGACCAAGCTATGAATAGGCATGTTTCTAATGATGGTGTTACAATTCTACTATCACTAAGGGCAATTCATCCTGTTGCAAGAATGATAGTGGAAATTGCTGAGAGACAGGAACAAAAAGTAGGTGATGGTACTACTACGGCAGTTATTCTTGCTGCTGAAATGATAAAAGAAGGAAAAAGGTTAATTCGTGAGTTAGCTGTTCACCCCACAAAAGTTGTTGAAGGTATAGAAAGTGGAGTAAAATACTCTTGTGATTTATTAAAAAAAAGTGCGAAAAAAATCGGTTTAGAGGATGCAGAGCTTGATCAAATAGTGAAAACCAGTTTATCTTCAAAATTAGATGGAAATGTATTGCATAAAATGGTTGTTTCCGCCTTAAGGACAGCAGGTAAAGACGCAATATATGGAGACACATATGATTTTGATAAATCGATTAAAGTAGTAAGACGAACTGATATGGATGATAAAATTGTTAATGGGGTTATTTTGGAGAGAAGAAGATTGGATCCAGAATTGCCTATGCAAGTAAATAATGCAAAGATATTGATATTGAAATTAGATTTAAAACCTGTTAAAGAATCTTGGATTAAAGACAATAATAAATATCAGGATATCCTTAAAATGGAAAATGATCGGTTAGTCAAGTCCAAAAGAATAGTGGATGCAATTCTTGAAACAGGCGCAAATACTCTTTTTATTGCATCACCTGAAGTAGATCAAGTAATTGAAGACCTGTTTGTATCAAAAGGTATTTTTGCAGTTCACATTTCAACTGAGGAAATAGAATATTTGTCTAGATATACCGGAGCAAAACCAGTAAGAAATTTGGATGATCTGAAAAACAAAGATATTCTTGGTACCTCCGAAAAAATATATGAAGATGAAGATATTGGAATAGTTTATTTAGAGAAAGGATTGGGGAAAAAAATTATTACTATTCTAATTTCTGGGTCTACCAAAGAAATATCTCTAGAACGATGGAGATCAACAATTGATGGGATAAATGCTGCAGAAGCAGCATTAAACTACGGAATCGTTGCTGGTGGCGGTGCTGCAGAATTACACATTATTGAAAAAATTAAACAACTTAAACTTAAAGGACTGGAGCAGGTTGGACTTGAGGTTGTTACCTCTGCACTTGAAAGCATTATGCGACAGATATTAACAAATGCTGGATTCAATGGACTTGAAAAAGTGATGACTGCCAAAGCTTCTCCTGATGGTTATGGTGTTGATATTGATAGCGGTGATATTGTTGATATGGTAGCAAAGGGTGTTTTAGACCCTGTTTTGGTTAAAACAATGGCCCTGCAAGCGTCCGGTGAAATGGCAAAATCCGTATTAAGAATAGATAAAAATCTTGCAGCTGACGATCTTAATCCCCAAGCAGTTGCTGATTCCAGAAGGTAACTACAACAATGAAAATCCGTCATTGTGTTGAAAAATCTAATGTTGAAACAGAATCTATGCTTATAATCGATCCGTTACAAATAAGACATGCAGTTATAAATTCCGGTAAAATATCATCTCTATCAGGCTTGATAGATCCAAAATCCCATCTAAATTTGGATTACCCTCATCATTTGGTTAAAAGTTGTATAATATCTGAAAAATTCGAATTAGGTTCCAAAATTGAAATATCGCAAGGCAGTTTTATATTTGCCCAAATTAGCCCTGATAATTATAAACATTATGGTAAATATGATTATACTCAAAATTTAATGAGCATGATTGAATCTGTAAAGAAACTGAGAAGTATAAATCCACAAATTAATACCAATACCAATGCCGATATTGATGCATATCAAATTAAATCTTCGTCCGCAAATGCTTCAGATAAAGTAAATAATAGCGATTAATTTAGTGAAATTGTTTTTATTGCTAATATGAGACTATATGATATCTTATGTTGACAGTCACAACTGTTTTAGGAAATATAAAAAAGGATCCAACTCTAAATCAAAAATATGAAGAGTTATCTCGACAGAATCTTGTTGAAAATGTAGTAATCCAAAGATCAGAGTCAGAAAAAGTAAGGATGAGAAAAACATCCGACAAAGGCACGGATATCGGATTTATTTTGCCATCAAGGTCCCGGCTTAGGGACCGCGATGTAGTTTTTTTGGATAATACTAAAATGATCCTGATAGAATTATCTCCAGAACTTGTGGCAGTATTGAGCTTTAAGATTTCGCCATCATCTTCTAAATACCCTGGACAGATTAATAATGTTGATTTTATAAATATGGCAATAAAAATCGGTCATACTATTGGTAACCTGCACAGACCTCTGAAATTAGAAGAAAACAAAATCGTTTTTCCTATCCAAAGTATGGGTGAGGTAGACCTTTTTCAACGACTTTTACCTCATTTAAATGATCACATTGTTATAAAAACTGATAACATGATTTTTGAACCTGATCAAGGATTTGATGTACATGAACATTGAAAATGATGACAACTTTATATCGATAGATGATATTAGCTTTTTACAGCTTTCCGATTCTTTTTTCCCAACAGGGTTGTATACCAATTCAAATGGTTTGGAGTCCTTATTTTACAATAAAGATAAAAACAAAAAATTAACTTATAATGATATCTTTGATTTTGTTAAAGCGTATATATCTCAGCAAGTAGGCCCAACAGACTGTTCTGTTATCGGTAATGTATACAATTGCATTCAAAAAAATGATTATTCTACACTGTTGGAATTAGATGGTGTGTATTATTTTATGCGATTGATAGACGAAACTAGATCGGCTTCAATAAGATCCGGAATTCAGCTTTTAAGGTGCATCTCTTCATTTACGAATAATGACGAATATGTTAACTTTTATTTGAAAAACATTAAAGATGGATCGGCTAAAGGCGTATATCCTGTATCGTTTGCATTATCTTGCAATGCTATGAATATAAAAAAGGAGAGATCAGGTTTAATGTTGCTCTATGGTTTCACCATTAGTGTGGTTGGGGCAGCATTACGTTTAGGCATCCTACAACATTATGATGGCCAGCGCCTGATTCACGAAATAAAGTCTGTAATTTTATCATCTGTTATTAACAACATCAACCGATCTTATTCTAGCATGTGGCAATTTATTCCGCAATTGGATATAATTCAAATACAGCATGAGCAGATGGATTCCAAAATGTTTATTACTTAATTTTTTATCTTATTTTATGTGTCACTTTCGCGAATTCCCCGAATTGGAATAGGGGGACCTGTTGGTTCAGGGAAAACAATGTTGATTGAACAAATGGTTCCTCACCTAAAGGGCGAGGGATATGATGTTGGTATTATATCTAATGATGTTGTATCAAGGGAAGATGCTGAGAGAATGCGAAAAAATCTTGCTACCGAAAAGGGACTGATGCCCGAAGATCTAGTCATTGGTATCGCTACTGGTGGCTGTCCTCACACTGCTGTAAGGGAAGACCCATCAATTAACATATCAGTTGTAGAAGAAATGGAGCTCAAGCACCCAAACCTTGATCTAATAATTATTGAAAGTGGTGGAGACAACATTACAACTACTTTTAGCCCTGCACTTGCTGATTATTTTATTTATATTATTGATGTTTCCGGAGGGGATAAATACCCAAGGAAACGTGGCCTTGGAATAGAAACATGTGATCTTTTGGTAATCAATAAAATTGATATTGCTTCCTTTATTGGTGCTGATCTTGGTATAATGGAGAGAGATGCAAAGATTATACGACGCGATAAACCATTTGTTTTTGTTAACAGTAAGACTGGTCAAGGTGTCAGAGAAGCAACAGACTATATTATTAAAGATGTGTTATTTAATGCACCTCCAAAATCAAAAATAAAAATTTAGTATAATAACGCGGTAATTTTAATGAGTATTTACGACCTTTCCTTTTGTACACCTGCTGATATTCCAAATGAAGTATTAGAGTATGATACACCTTTAGAACAGTTATCTGTTGGGAAATCTGGAAAGATTGGTATTTTACAATTGGGTTTGGAGAAAGATACATTTAACAACAAAACATCCATAAAAAATCAATTTTATAAAGTTCCATTATGTATAAAGCGTGCTCTCTATCTTGAAGAATCCTGTCCAGATATGGCCTATATTTATGTTATTTCACCGTCTGGTGGGATATTGCAAGGCGATAGATATAGAACCGATATTACAATGCAAAAATCCGCCAAATCTCATATCACCACGCAAAGTGCAACAAGAATTTATAAAATGAATAACAATTTTGGAACCCAAATAATAAATTTAAATGTAGGTGAAAATTGTTACTTGGAGTATATTCCGGATCAGATAATACCGTTTAAAAATTCCAAATATTATCAGGTCTCTAACATTAAAGTTCATGATACTGCCACATGCGTCTATTCTGAAATATTGACTCCGGGAAGAGTTGCAAGTAACGAATCTTTTGAATATGACATATGCTATATGAAAGTCAAATCTGTAAACCATCAAAACAAAACACGTTTTATTGATATCGCAAAACTAGAACCCAAAAAAGAAAATATTAAAGCTTTTGGTATTATGAATCATTATGACATATTGGGAAATGTATATATTTTGTTGCCTAAAAGTTACGTTACAGAGACTAAAAACGAAATAAATGTGCTTTTAAACAATTTGAATTTAAATAATGTTATAGGAGGGTGCACAAAATTACCAGATGATAGTGGTTTACTAGTTCGATTGCTTGGTAAATATGTTTTTGATATAAAAAATATAATTTATTTAATTATTGGAGTAATCCGAAAGAAGGTTTTAAATATATCATTCAGTAAAATGAGAAAAATATAGCAGAGACTATCTATATATTTCATATGTAATTAATTGTCTATTTCTTTAAAAAAACTAATCTCTTTGTATTACAACTTTATCTCATGATTGCCTGTGCGTATAAGCTGTATAGACAAATATACCATAGAAATTATACCTCTTTTCTGGTATTTTCAATAGTTTTTTTTTCAGTTCTTATTTTGGGTGATAGTGGATTTGGCAACGAAAAAGAAATAAACCCTGCATATGCGTTAAATAAAACCCTTTCCGTCATAACTTCCGTATCTCCTATAACCAATATAGTAAAGAATGTGGGTGGAGATAGAATCAATTTAACGGGTCTTGTACCTGAGGGCGTAAATTCACACACATTCGAATTAGTACCTTCTGATGTGATAAAACTAAATAAAGCGGATTTAGTTATTATAAATGGTTTATTCCTTGAGGATAACATTGAAAAAGCTGTTAATGAAACATTGAAAAAAAATCCAAATATTCAATTATTAAAGCTTGGGGATAATACTGTTAATTCTACTGATTGGATTTTCGATTTTAGTTTTCCCAAAGAACAGGGTCATCCAAATCCTCATTTATGGCTGAATGTAGCATATGCAATGCAATTTGTTAATCTAACTCGTGACAAATTAATTGAAATGGATCCAGATAATACTGATTATTATGATGATAATGCTAATAGATACGTTAACTTATTAAAACAGCTGGACGAAGGTATTAAAAGCTCTGTTGAAACCATACCTCCACAAAACAGAAAACTTGTAACATATCATGACTCATGGGCATATTTTGCCCCACGCTATAATATGACTGTAATAGGCGCCGTTCAACCTTCGGATTTCTCAGAGCCATCCCCTCTTGATATTGCAAAACTAATAGATCAGATTAAAAATGAAAAGGTGCCCGCAATATTTGCGTCTGAAGTATTTTCAAACAAAATTGTAGATCAAATAGCAAAAGAATCTAACGTATCTATAGTTGAAACGTTGAGAGATGATGCACTTCCTGGTAACGTAGATGATAACAATCATACCTACGTGGGTATGATGATTGAAAATATGAAAAATATGGTAATACCTCTCGGAGGGAATATTGAGAAATTAAATGCTTTGAATCCTGGAAATACATTTAATTAATGACTACCTTTTTCATTTTTTTAAAATGTTAAATAGATATTATGATTTACATTGATGGATATTGAGTACCTTCTCTTTTCTAAAATTAATTGATATATCATTTGGTTTTTCATATCATGATTATGTTGTTGAGGGTGTTAATTTGGAAATTCCAAAAGGGCGATTTGTATCTATTGTAGGTCCAAGTGGAGCAGGCAAAACCACCCTGTTAAAAATTATCTCTGGTATCCATGAGCCTTGGCATGGTGATGTGGAGTTTATAGATGACGAGGGTATTCCTTTACACCATATTCCATCTATTGGTTACATCCCTCAAATTGAAACAATTGATTGGACCTTTCCTGTTTCTGTTCAAGAGGTATTATCTATGGGTTCATGGAATTATAAAAGCTATTTACCATGGATTGACAAAAAGTTAAAACAAAGGATTAAAGATATTTTGAAAATCTTGGGGTTAGATAATTATTGTAATAGGCATATCCGAGAACTGTCTGGAGGTGAACAACAACGAGTATTTCTTGGTAGGGCATTGATAAGGAATCCTGAAATTCTTATTTTGGATGAGCCTACGACTGGATTGGATTATGTGTCAAGAGAAAAAATATTTGAAATCTTGAGAAACTTAAACAATGATGGGATTACTGTTATTTTATCCACTCATGATATAACTAATATTGCAAAAAGGTCTCCATGGGTGGTGTGTTTTAATAAGAGCATAATCTCTGAAGGTTACCCTCGTGATGTTCTCAAAGAAACAACACTTTTGCAAACCTTTGGACTTCCAGATTATAGAGCGTTAACTGATGAATGATGGTTGATTTTCTTTTACCATTTCAATACGACTTTTTTATAAAAGGTACCGTTGTATCTGTTCTACTTGGAGGTATATGCGGTTTGACTGGTGTTTACGTAGTATTGAGAGGGCTGGCGTATGTTGGACATGGGCTTTCCCATGCAGCTTTTGGTGGCGCAATAATAGGTAATATCGGGGGAATAAATTTTTATATTGGGGCCATTCTATGGAGCTATTTAGCATCTTTTGTTATCCATGAAATTAGTAAAAGAAATAAAATCAAACCTGATGCCGCAATAGGACTTGTAACCACTGCAATTTTTGCTTTTGGTGTTTTAATAGTAAGCATGACAGATCGCTATACCCGAAATTTTGAGTCTCTGTTATTCGGAAACATTTTGTCTATATCTGATCAAGACCTATACGTTATTATCCTTATTACCGTATTTTCAGGACTGTTCTTTTTCTTGTTTCATAAACAACTGATATTTACATTCTTTGACAACGAAAGCGCAAAAATTAGTGGAATAAAGACCTATTTTGTTGAACTATTGTTTTCCTTTGTTTTAGCAACGATTATTATATCTTCAATGTCTTCTATTGGCGTGACACTTCTTGCTGCAGTAATAGTTGGACCCGCAATTTCTGCAAGGTTACTTTCGAATAATTTTACCAATGTTATATTGTCGTCTGTTGTTATAGGTATAGTTGCTTCATTTTCTGGAATGTATTTTAGCTTTTTCTTGGATTCTTCCTCAGGGCCCACTATTGTTATGTTTGTAACTTTGGGATTTGGATTGTCTGTTTTATATGCCACGTTAAAAAAAATCTATCATTCCCATCGTCACGGTGATTTAACCCATTCTCATGTACATGTTCATGTAGACAAACACAGGCATGAACATTAATTATTCCGTTTTTTAATTTTTTACTTTAAAGTATATAGACATGTTCTATTATCGCGTCTCTATTTGGTATTTATGTAAAAATTGTCCCTTTTTTCCAATTTTGATTCTTTGTTATGATATTTATAAAAAAAGGGCCCCATAGATAAAAATGAGTTACTCAGAGTAACTCATTAATTCAATTCTGTTTCAGGAAGATGAGTATATATTAATTGTAAAGCACTAAAAATGTTGGAATCCTTTCAATCATGATGATGGTGAGTGGTAAGGGGATTTATATGCAATGTAGTGTATGATTCATAAAATAGGCGTATCTTGTATTTTGTGTATGGAATTATTAATTTAATGGTTTAACTTGTAAAATTACTGATTTTAGAAGTAACAAAACAGAATATTCAACCTTTCAATAGGATTAGTAGATAATTTTGTCTCTCTATTATTAATGCATGGATAAATAAGGATATTGCCCGTCTAGGTGGCTCTGTTCATTTAACGGATTCTAACTCATTATTATGATAGTCTACAAAAA